>NZ_JBFAJA010000189.1:0-5002 GCF_040654975.1 Dactylosporangium sp. NPDC050588
TCCTGCAGGCGGCGGGGCACCCGGACGTCCCAGCCCTTGTCACGGAAGTGGCGCTTGAGCTCGCCGACGATCATCGGGATGGCGTAGCTGGTGAAGGCGGCACCGCGGCCCGGGTCGTAGCCGTCGACCGACTTGATCAGGCCCAGGTTGGCGACCTGGACGAGGTCGTCGAACTGCTCGCCGCGGTTGCGGAAGCGCCGGGCCAGGTACTCGGCGAGAGGGATGTACAGCTCGATGAGGCGAGCCCGGACACGGTCGCGGTCGGCGCCGGCGGGCAGGTCGCCGAGCAGCGACAGCAGGGCCTTGGCCTGGGCGTCATTGGCCCGCGTGCTGCTGCTCTCGGTCGGGGTCTCGTGGCTCTGGGCGATGGCGCGGCTGACGTCCCGGGAGGCGGGGACGGACGGCGCGGACACGGCGGCGGTGCTGGAGACAGAGATCGTCATCGGGATGACCTTTCGGGGGCGTTTGACCGGAACAGCGGTGACGGCACGGTCGTCATAGCCGTGCGGGAAGGGGTTGCGTCACCGTGCCGGGGCAGGCGCTGAGCGCACTGGAGCCGGCGCCGGTCGGGAATCGCTCTCGACACCCGTTGTTTGAGTGCCGGTGCAAGACCTGCGAGGTCAGCCTGAGGGCCGATCCGCCGCTGCTGGACGGGAGCCCTAAATCGTCCGTTCGGACGAGGTGACCGAGCCCGACTGTACTAGAGCGATGCGCCAAATGCGAGATGAGCGCTCCCACAGGGGATGGATCGGCCGTATTGTCACTGACTGTTGATTCTGTCAATACTCTGCGTGTACAGAAGGAATGGTTGTGCATTTCAATTCGGTAGTCGATCGGGTCCGTATGCCGAAACCGGGGCTGCGTTTTCGCAGCGCGCAAGCTACCGTCTCACCCGTGGCGTGCACCTGATTCAACATTGATCCGTGAGGTGCGGGTCGGGGTGTCGTCGCTAAGGAGTTACACGTGGCATCAGGCACGGTGAAGTGGTTCAACTCGGAGAAGGGCTACGGCTTCATCTCGCAGGACAACGGTGGACCCGATGTGTTCGCGCACTACTCGGCGATCCAGGCCACCGGCTACCGCGAGCTGACCGAGGGTCAGAAGGTCGAGTTCGAGATCACTCAGGGCCAGAAGGGTCCGCAGGCCGACAACATCCGTCCGGTCTGACACACCCTTAGTCGTAGGCCGAGACCCGCTTCACGGCCGAAGGAGTATGCAAGCCCCCGTCCGGTGCATCCGGCGGGGGCTTTGCGGTTCCTGGACACCCGCGGCGGTCCGTGGGCGGCGGCGGTTCCTGGACGGCTGCGGCGGGCGGTTCGTGCGCGGTCGCGGCGGTTCCTGGACGCCGCTGGGTGGTCCGTAGCCGCCGCTGGGGCGGTTCCTGGAGGCCGCCGCGGCGCTCTCGGGTCGCCGCGACGGGAAGAAATTTTCAGGCCAGCGCGGTCGGGCAGGCGAAGACCTCGGGAGTGCACGAGTGGGCGTACGCCTGCCGGATCATCCGCAGCGCCCAGTTCATCCTGGGCGAGGCGGTCTCCGGGTGGTCACCGAACTCCGCGGCGACCGTCGCGACGCAGCCCTGCACGCCGATCTGCCGGAGCGTGGTCGTCACCGCTGCGCGCACGTCAGCCTCCGCCGGAACCTGGGACATCTGCAGCGTGGAGGCGAAGAGAGCTTCGGCGCGGACCGCTTCGAACGTCGACTCCATGGTGGTGACCTCCTGCTCTTTGCTCCCCTGCTGTGGTCCAGCTAACTCCTGGCCGGGTGCCGGAATGTTCCGAGTTCGGTTGCTAAACGGTTAGGCCGAACGTCTCCAGCAGCCCGGTGAGCTCCAGTAACCGGTGGACGGCGGGGCTGGTGCCGATGATGCGCAGTTCGCCGTCGACGTCCGTCTGGGCGGCGACGAGGACCTGAATGCCGGTCGAGTCCATGAACGGCACGCCGGTGAGGTCGAGATCGACCCGGGAAGGCGCGTACGCACGGATGGCGTCGCGCAGCGACTCGATGAGGGTGGGGGCGCTCGTCATGTCGAGCTCGCCGGTGGCGGTCACGAGGACCGCGCCGTCGCCGGCGGGAGAGACCAGTGCGGCGAATGCGGTCACAGTTGCTTCACCACCCTGAGCAGCAGGCCGTCGCCGCCGACGTCGACCGTGTCGGCCAGGCTCGAGACGACCTGGAGGGACGGTTGCGATGGCAAAAGCGCGTCAGGGGCATCCGGCGGAGACGTGACTTCGATCACGCACGCCTTCTCATCGACAGTAGCGCGGACCTGGAAGGCGACGCCCACCCGTACGTGACTGATCACGTTGGCCCAGGTCTCGGAGACGATCAGGCCGATGTCGGTGCGTGTCTGCTCGCCGACGCCGAGGCCGGCGAGCGCGCCGTCCAGCACGTGCCTGAGAGTGTTCATGCGATCAAGATCGCGTGGCAGGTCGACGGTCAGGCGCAGGTCCACAATCGCAGTGTTACCGCACAGCGGAGATCGGAAACGCGCCGCAGGTCAGCCGGCGTATGCGAACTCCCGGGCGGCCAGCTCCTGGTAGGCGGCGTCGATCATGTTCAGCGCCCAGTTCATGCGGGCGGCCGCGGTCTCCGGGTACTCGCCGAACTCGCCGGCGACGCGGGAGGCGCAGCCCTTGATGCCGAACCGGCGCAGCGTGGAGGTGACCGCGGAGCGGATCTGGACCGGCGACGGCTCCTGCGAGGCCTGCAGGGCGGAGGCGAAGAGAGCCTCGGCGCGGACCGTGTCAAACGTGCTGTTCATGTCAACCCCCGGCTGCTGTGCTTCCCGACTGCAAACAGCGTTTCGCCGGGATGGTGCGGCTTGGTCCGCCGTACGGTTGCCGGAAGGTAGCGTGTCGACTACGGACAGATACTTGCCCTGGGAGGGCTTGACGAGCTACGGTCAAGCGAGTTCCGCGGAAGTCGGCAGTCTGTCGCCCGGGGACCACCTTTCTCAGACGCGTGTCACGCCCTCTCGCAGGAAGCCAAGGTCACACGCGTTTCGGCCAGTGTTCTCAGGGACACAAGCCACCACCTCACACGCCAGTCCCGAGGAGGACGCCCATGGCCCCAACCGAAGTGTTGGATCGATCCGCCAAGCAAAGTCACGCAACGAAGCCTCGCCGTACCAGAGCGGCACAGCGCAACCGGGACCACAGCCGGCCCGGAGGTCAGCCCCAGCCGCCCGAGTCGGGTGAGGCCCGGGACGTCGCCGGCATCGCCGACATCGTCCGCGACAAGATGGTCCTGAGGGTCGACAGCTACAGCCCCGGCCCCGACGACGTCGCCGTCCCGGCGGCGATGGTCCGCCGGTACGGGCTGCGCCACGGCGACGCGATCACCGGCAGCGCCAACGGCTCGACGCTCACCAGGCTCGACACCGTGCACGGCAACGACCCCGAATGGGCCCGCAGCCGGCCCGAGTTCAGCAAGCTGACCGCGCTCTTCCCGCAGGAGCGGCTGCGGCTGGAGACCGGACCGCGGCAGCTCACCAACCGGCTCATCGACCTGGTCATGCCGATCGGCAAGGGCCAGCGCGCGCTCATCGTGTCGCCGCCCAAGGCCGGCAAGACGATGGTCCTGCAGTCGATCGCCAACGCGATCGCGCAGAACAACCCCGAGGTCCACCTCATGGTCCTGCTCATCGACGAGCGGCCCGAAGAGGTCACCGAGATGCAGCGGTCCGTGCAGGGCGAGGTCATCGCCTCGACGTTCGACCGGCCGCCGTCGGAGCACACCGGCATCGCCGAGCTCGCCGCCGAGCGCGCCAAGCGTCTCGTCGAGCTGGGCCACGACGTGGTCCTCCTGCTCGACTCGATCACCCGGCTCGGGCGCGCCTACAACAACTCCGCTCCCGCCTCCGGCCGCATCCTCACCGGCGGCATCGACGCCAACGCGCTCTACCCGCCGAAGCGTCTGCTGGGCGCCGCCCGCAACATCGAGAACGGCGGGTCCCTCACGATCATCGCGTCCGCGCTGGTCGAGACCGGCTCCACCGGCGACACGGTCATCTTCGAGGAGTTCAAGGGCACCGGCAACGCCGAGCTCAAGCTCGACCGCAAGCTCGCCGACCGCCGCGTCTTCCCCGCGATCGACATCGACGCCTCCAGCACCCGCCGCGACGACGTCATCCTGCACCCCGACGAGCTGCTGGCCGTCTCCCGCCTGCGCAAGGCCCTGGCCGCAGCCAACGGCGGCGCGACCGAGCAACTGCTGGACCGCCTCGCCAAGACCCAGTCCAACGCCGAGTTCCTCACCATGCTCCTGCGCGGCAACGCCACCTGACCCCACCTCCCACTACAGAAGGTGACGCCACGCCCACGATTGAATGATCAATTTTTTCGGGCGGTGTAGCGTAGGTATGCAGGACGCCGCCGCCGGTGCCTTCACGATCTGCCAGCGGTGGGGCGCGCTCGAGACCCCTTGTCGTGGCACTGTCCGCCACGCCGGTCAGCACAACCCGCCGTTCCGCGCCGCCCGCGCGAGGGGGTTGGGTGAGGGGTAGGACGTTCGCGCCGCCAGCGCGAGCGCCGGTTCGGGAGGGCGTGTGGGACTTCACGCCCGTCCAGCGCGATGCGAGCGGGGCTCCGGGTGGGAGCGGGCTCCGGTGGGAGCGGGCTCTGTGAGGGGGCTTCCTGAGCGCTCCGTGAGGGGACTTCCTGAGGGGGCTCCGTGAGAGGGCTTCCTGAGCGGGCTCTGGATGAGGCGAGTGAACCCTGGGTGAGAGCGGGCCCTGAGGGGCGACAGAGGTCTCCTGGGGATGAGAGCGGGTCTCCTGGGATGAGAGCGCGGGCCCCGGCGTGGAGGGAGCGGGACGCGTTGTCCACGGGCCGCTGGTCACGTCGCCAGCGCAGCCGTCTGTGACAATGCCGGACGTCGCGTCCACGGTTCGCGGGCCAAGGCTAGAGCCAACGCCGTTCAGTTAGGTGGTTCGGTGGGTTGTCAAGGGTAGGGGTTGATGATGTCGATGCTGGTGGTGGCTTGGTAGCTGTGCCGGTCGATG
>NZ_JBFAJA010000190.1:0-4943 GCF_040654975.1 Dactylosporangium sp. NPDC050588
CAACGTTCTGCCGGTGGCCCGCGAGCGGGTACGACTGCGCACCTCGGGTCTGGGCGACGACGCGACCCTTGTCGGCGCCGCCGAACTCGGCTTTGCCCCACTACTGGCCAACCCGCAACACCTGCTCGCCTTCGGCACGGCCGCAACGCCGGCCCGCACGGGAACACGCGACAGTCAACTACTTCGGGCAACCACCGAAGGGGCCTAAATTGGACGACCGCCCATCTCGCTCGAGGCCAGCCGGGACATCGTGATCGAGGCAACAGCGTCAGCCGCACCACCACCGACGGCATCCGGGTAGCCTCATTCCTCCCCGAGCTGCCTCGTGCGAACCAACATGGTCACCGGCGCGGCCGGCGACGGCATCGGCGTGGCCACCACTGGCAACAGCCCGTCACCGGCATCGTCTTCACGGACCACCTGGTGTGGTGCGACTCCATCAACTCCCCGGCACGCCGTACCGCTACGGTCGGGTCGCCTGACCCTCCAGCCATCCGGCCCGTCCCGATCAACGTGAGCCCGGCCGGTGACTGCCAGCCGGGGACTCGGGGCCGCGCGGCCCTCGGCTCAGGAGTTGGTGAGGTCCGTGGACTCGCCGGTGGCGGGGTCGACGGTCTCCTCGTAGACGCCGTCGCCGTCGGCGTCGATCGCGATGAGGTCGACCTCGCCGTCGCCGTCCGTGTCGGCCTCCAGCACGTTGGCGCCGTCGTCGAGAGTGTAGATCTTGGCCTGGTCGACGACGCCGTCGCCGTTGAGGTCCTTGTCGTCGAGGGTGACGTACTCTTCGCTCATAATTACGTGGTCCTCCAGTCGCAGGTGTGGGGAAGCGTAGCGGCCACGAAGGGCCCTGCTACTTCGGGTCCGGCGGCTGCACGCCGGCCTCCCAGGACGCCAGGGTTGCGCTGGCTGGAGGCCTGACGAGGTCGCCGCCAGACAGGCCCTCGGACCTGAGGGACCGGCGGCCGCTTTGTCGAGGTGGTGCAGCAGGTCGTGGGCCTCGAGTTCGACCGCCTTGTGTCGCCACTCGGCGGCGCGGCAGACGCGGGCGATGAGGCCCGTGCGAAGCACGCGGCGCAGGTCGACGTACACGAACGCGTAGCGGGCCTTGGTCTCGTCGGCCGCGCCGTCGGTCAGGGCCAGGTGCCACTCGGCGTAATCCGTCCACGAGTGCCGGCCGAGAAACATATTCTCGTCGTCGACCCGCGGCTGGGGCTCGCACCAGTCGCTCTTCAGCACGTACTGCTTCGCGTCGATCAGGCGTTGGCTCGCTCCACCGCGGCAGGGTTCACCGTGTAGCGGACATGGCACATCCACGATATCGGGCGTGCGTCGGGTCAGGTGCGGTTACGGCGGGCGGCGAGCCGGTCGGCGATGGCGTTGTAGAGGCGGCCCACCCAGGACAGGTCGCCGCCGCCCGACGTCGAATGGGTGCCGAGGAACTGCACATTCGGGTCGGGGCCGCCGGAATACTCGGCGCTGGTCTGGCCCGGGATGCGTTTGGGCTGCGCGCTCATCGGTCGTCACCATTCCATGCGCTCCGGCGACCGGTTCGGCCGTACCTACATTGAAGCCCGGCAAGAGTCAGATCGTCCCCGCCCTGGCACATCCTGAGGAAGTCTTGTCAGATGGGTGGTCGCAGCGGCACAAGATCACGTGCGCACTCATCGGCTTCTTATCCGTGAGCTGGGCTGCCGAAGATGCGGCAGCGTTCCGTCGCGAGCTGATCGCGGCTACGACAGTGCGTGTGATCTTGTGGGGATTCGATCCCTTCTGAGGCCGATTGGCTGCCGGACCGGGTGCGATCATCTGTCCGGGCGAGCGCGGTCTGGCAGGATGCCGGGTTGTGGCGGCGCTGGGTGTGCGGGCGCGGGAGTGAGCGATGGCCGGATTCAGCTTCAAGACGTCGTGGCTGGCGGTACGGCGTGGTTCGGTAGCGGCTGTGGCGGACGTTCTCGGGCTCGTCGATCGGCGGCCGGCGGGTTGGGCCGATGGCACCGAGGAGGCGTACCGGCGCGGTGTGTACGTGGTGTCCGTGGGCGATGACTGGACGCTCGCTCATGGGGTCCAGCATCTGCGCGGGCACGGGCTGGACGGTTCGCTGGACGGGTTCCCTGAGTGGCTGAGCGCGGTGAGCGCTCGCCTGGGCGAGGTTCAGTTCTTCGGTTCGCATCGCACCGTCGACTATGTTGCGTGGGCGTTGGCGCGCGGCGGCACGCTGGAACGTGGATACGCCTACACCGGTGACGACGGCGTGGTCCTCAACGTCGGCGAGCCCACAGCCGTCGAACGTGAGCTCGGTGTGGGCGTTGTACCGCTCGACTCCTGGAGCGACGAGGAATACGACACGTGGTACCGCCGTGCCGGAGACGAGGAGCACGTGATGCGGGTGGCCGGCGCCTGGAGCATCGACCCGCGCGGACTCACCCAAGACCACGTCCGACAGCCCGGCGTCCTCGGCGTACCGGGCAACGCCAGCTCCTACCGTTAGAGATCGAGGCCGCGAATGCGCAACTCGCGGCTATCTGTGCCGGCGTAGGTCTGTGACGCCGGATAGCGCGCGCCCTCCGGCATGACCGGAAACGTGGTCAAGCTGGCGATGCGGGCAGCCGATCCGCCCATCAAGCTTCCCCACGCGATGGACGTGCTCGAGTTCCGGTACCTGTGCTGGCGTCCGCCGCGACGCCTCGTGCTGACAGCTGGTCGGGCCCACGATCGTCGACACGAGCGCGAAGCTGTTCGGCCCTGCGCCTGCAGCGCGTTCGGCAACGAGTGCACCGCGGCTTCCGGAGGCCAAGGTGCGTGCCGAGCGGATCGCAGCATGTGCGGATGGCGTTCAGCCCGGTTGCGTTGCCGCGGCGCTCGCCTGATACGCGGCAACGGTGGATCATCGATCCGGCCAGCCGCTGTGGCGCGGCTGGCGGCGACCGATGGTGGGGCAGCGTGGAGTTCGCGTTTCGAGATGTGATGGCACGAGCGGCAACTGTCGGCCGCGAGGTGGAACTCGCCGACGTGCATGGAATCTTCGGCACGGCGGTCCCAACCCGGGCGCAAGCTCTTCGGACCTGACTGCGCTCAGGCAGCGCGTCGATCTCCCCTCGTGGTATCCGGAGTTCCTGGCCTACTGCGACGGCTGGGTCGGCTTTGACGGGCAGACGGACATGCTGCCGATCGCCGAGCTGATCGACGGGCCGGCCACCGAACAGGCCTGGGTGATCGTCGAGGCGTACGACGAGGGCAGCGACCGGCAGTTCGGGCTCTCCCGCGACAGGTACCTCGTCATCGGCGCGGCTGAGTTGAGCCTGAGCGTCGTCCTGCTCGACCTCACATCGCCGCATCAGGTGCGCTGGCTCACCCAAGCGGGCGTGGAACAATTCCCCACCCTCGACGCCCTCATCGCGACTGCCACTGAATGGCACCTGGAGACGCTTGCCGCCCTGCGAGCAGACCCGTGGCTGGGCATCGCAGACTGATGGCAGCAGGGGCGCACCGACAACGGCGATAGCGAGCACTTCAATCACGGTGCGAGCTGCCGACCTGGCGCCACGCAGCGTGACGATCTCCGGATAGGCCGCCACGCGACACCTGCGGCATGTGCGTGCACGTAATTTAGGTGCCGTGCGCTGCGGTTTCGGGCGGGCTGGTGGCTTGAGAATGATGCAGTGTCCGGGAGACGACGGGGCGTCATGCTCTATGGGTTCGGGGTTGACGCCGTCGTGGGGGCGTTGCAGAACTTGGATCCGCGGTACGTGCTGGTCGATCGCGTAGTACCACAGTTCAGGCGGGTGGCGGTGCTGCGTTGCCGTGACGGTGCGGTGGCCGATGCTGCCCGGGAGGCGGCGCCTGGTGTCGCCTGGTTGGTGGTTGAGCTGTACCGGCCCGGCGCTGATGTGCAGCGAGCCCGGGACCCTCTGCTCAGGCTCAACACCTCCAAGGTCGATCCCGAGATGGCGCTGGCTCGGTTGTGGGCGACCGATGTGTGCTCGGCCTGCACGTCCCGCCACGGGTAGGAGGAAACCGTGGAATCGGCGACGTGGATGGACGCGCCGTCGGATACGCACTGCCACAAGGCGGCAGACGGGGCCGCGCACGGCCGGCGGCAGATCCGGACGCCTGGCTTGGTCAGGTGATTGTGGCAACGAAGATGTTGATCTACGCTGCCGAACCGTGAGCCTTCGAGTCCTGTCCACGCGCATCTGCGCCGCCGCCACCGGTGTCGTCGCCTCGACCGCCGCCGGCGCCCCGGCATGGGCCGGCTCCGGGACGCAAGCGTCTGGAAGCGCAGCGGAAGACATCGCGTACTCGCTTGGCCGCCTGACCAGCATGCTGTGCTGCATCGCAGTCGTTGTCGGCGTTGTCGTCTTCCTGATACGCCGCAACAACAGGCGCTGACGGCCCGCACCTTTCCAGCATGAGCGTGTACCGATCGTCGGCAGTGAGCCGTACCCCTTCGCTGTGCTGGTTGTCGGAATCCGCTTCTACTCGAGCAGCTTCGTCGGCGGCGGGATCGCTCCGAGCAGCGTCCGGAACCGCGGGGGTGACCCGGGCCGAGCCGCGTAGCGGCCGTGTCAATCGCCGCTCCTACACCTGATCCGACGGAAGACAGCAGCTCTACCTCTCGGCCCGAGGAATCCTGCGCCCGGCCACCGACGATGCGGCCGTCGACCAGTGTCGGTCCCGCCGTCCGGCGGCCGACTCTGGTGTTCTTCAGTTCGGGGCCCACCTTCGAGGTCACCGAGCGGGACCTTACGGACGCGCCAACGCAGCGCCGGTCCCAGCCGGATTGACACACCCGACAGCGATTCGATACAGAGCGTAATGGCCATACCAGGGGACGCGCACGCTCGGCGGCATGAGCGTGCATCCGTGCGCTCGCTGGCAGGACTGCGCGTTCGGCACTGATGCCGGTAGGCCCGGTACGTCTTCGGACTACAGGTAGATCTCGG
>NZ_JBFAJA010000191.1:0-4768 GCF_040654975.1 Dactylosporangium sp. NPDC050588
AGACACACCGCAACCACCGACTCCGGCCCCACACCCCTGCCCGCAAGGACCCTCGCAAGGCCGGCCGCCCGCGCGTCAAGCTCCGCATACGACACCAGGCCGCCGTCACCCAGCACCGCCGGCGCATCCGGCGTCCGCGCCACCTGCGCCGCCAGCAACGCCGGAACCGTCCCGCCGGACAGATCGACCGCGGTGTCGTTCCACTCCACCAGCACCCGCCGACGCTCACCGGTACCAAGGACATCCACATCGGACAGTCGCACCGCCGGGTCCACGAGGACGGACTCCAGGACCCGCACCCAGCGCCCGGCCATGTCGGCCACGGTGGCGGCGTCGAACAGGTCCGCGGACCCCGTGAACGTGCCACGGAGCCCGCCCGGCCCCTCCGCCATCACGACCTCCAGGTCGAACCTGGACGTGGACGTGCCTTCCACCGCCGCGCCGGGCCCACCGGTGGCGACGCCCGGCAGGTCGAGGACCGCGTCGCCGGTGTTCTGCACCGTCAGCATCACCTGGAACAACGGGTGCCTCGCCAGGGACCGCACCGGCGCCAGCTCCTCCACCAGGCGCTCGAACGGCACGTCCTGGTGCTCGAACCCGGCGAGCGCGGTCTCCCGTACACGGCCCAGCAGCTCCGCGAAGGAGGGGTCCCCGGACAGGTCGGTCCGCATGACGAGGGTGTTGACGAAGAACCCGACGAGGTCGTCGAGGGCCTGGTCGGTACGCCCGGCGACGGCCGCACCGATCGGGATGTCCGTGCCGGCGCCCAGCTTCGACAGCAGCACCGCGAGACCGGCCTGCAGCAGCATGAAGACGGTGACGCCCTGCGCCTGGGCGGCCTCGGTCAGGCGGGCGTCGAGCTCCAGGGGGACCGTGTGCCCGCGGTGACCCGCGGTCGCGGGCCTCGGCCGGTCGGCGGGCAGCGTCAGCTCGTCCGGTGCGCCGTCGAGGGTCTGCCGCCAGTACGCGACCTGCCGCGAGATGACGCTGTCGGGGTCAGCCTCGTCGCCGAGCAGCTCACGCTGCCACAGCGTGTAGTCGGCGTACTGGACCGGCAGCGGCTGCCACTGCGGGGCCTGTCCGGCCATGCGCGCCTGGTACGCGGCCGACACGTCCGCGGCGAGGGGACCCATGGACCAGCCGTCGCCGGCGATGTGGTGGACGACCACGACGAGCACCGACTCGTCCGAGCCGTCGCTGAACACGGACGCCCGGATCGGCACCTCGGCGGCGAGGTCGAACGGGTGCTGCACCGCCGCCTCGATCGCCCCGGGCAGGTCCGCCGCCGGGACGTGCGCGCGGTGCAGCCGCCAGTCGACCTCGCCGGCGGGGATGATCCGCTGGTACGGGTGGCCGTCCGCGGCCGGGAACACGGTGCGCAGGACCTCGTGGCGGCCGATCACGTCCCGCAGCGCCGCCTCGAGGGCGTCCGCGTCCACGGCACCGGCGAGGCCCAGCACCTCCGGGATGTTGTACGTGGCGTTCGGGCCCTCCAGCTGCCAGAGGAACCACAGCCGCTGCTGCGCGTGCGACAGCGGCAGCCGCTCCGGCCTGGTCAGGGTGGTCAGCGCCGGTCGGGCGGCAGCCGCGCCGGGGAGCCGCTCCGCCAGCCGCGCCGGTGTCGGGGCCTCGAACAGCGCCCGCAGCGACACCTCGAGGCCGAGGACGGCCCGGAGCCGGCTGACGAGGCGGACGGCGAGGAGCGAGTGCCCGCCGAGGGCGAAGAAGTCGTCGTCGGCGCCGACCTCGTCCACCCCGAGGACGTCGGCGAACGCCCGGCAGAGCAGCTCCTCGCGGGCGGTGGCGGGGGCGCGCCGGGTGCCGGTGGCCGCCGCGAAGTCCGGAGCGGGCAGCGCCTTGCGGTCGAGCTTGCCGTTCGGCGACAGCGGCAGCTCGGCGAGGACCATCACCGCCGCGGGGACCATGTATTCGGGCAGCCGGTCGGCCGCGAACCCGCGCAGTACAGCGGGCAGATCCGCGCCGTCGTCTCCGGCGGGGACGACGTAGGCGACGAGCCGCTTGCCGCCGGTCGCGTCGTCGCGGACGATCACGGCGGCCCGGTCGACGTGCGGGTGGGCGGTGAGGACGGCTTCGATCTCGCCCGGTTCGATCCGGAACCCTCGGATCTTCACCTGATCGTCGGCGCGGCCGACGAAGACCAGCTGGCCGTCGGCGTTCCAGCGGACCACGTCGCCGGTCCGGTACATGCGGCCGCCGCTGCCGAAGGGGTCGGCGACGAACCGGGCCGCGGTCAGACCGGCCCGGCCGACGTACCCGCGGGCCAGCTGGGCCCCGGCGATGTACAGCTCGCCGGGGACGCCGGCCGGCACCGGGGACAGGCGCTCGTCGAGGACGAACGCGCGGGTGTTGCCCATCGGCCCGCCGAGCGGCACGACGGAGGCGGTCTTCATCCGCTCGTGGTCCACGACCCAGGACGCCATGATGACGGCGGCCTCGGTCGGGCCGTAGGAGTGGGCGAGCATCCGGTCCGCCGACCACAGCTCGGCCTGCCGGACGGAGATCCCCTCGGAGCCGACGAGCATCCGCCGGACCGGCGCCAGGTCGCTGGGGTCCAGCATCTGCAGCAGGCTCGGCACGACGCTCGCCGACCGGACCCCGGCCGCCGCGACGAGGTCGCGCAGCGACCCGGCCTCCATCCGCTGCGCCGTCGACGCCACCACCAGGGCCGCGCCGGACGTCAAGGAGACGGCGATGTCGAGCACCGACGCGTCGAAGCTGAACGAGACGAACTGCAGGATCCCGTCGCCGGGGGCGGCGCCGAACACCGGGGAGAGCACCGCCACCGCGTTCGCGAGCGCCGCGTGCGAGACGCCGACGCCCTTCGGCCTGCCGGTCGACCCGGACGTGTAGATGACGTACGCCAGCTGGTCCGGCACGGTGCGCACCGGCAGCGGGCAGCCGGCCGGCGCGTCGATGGGCTCGTCGAGCAGCACCACCGGCTCGACGCCGGCCAGCACCCCGGCGACCGGCGACACGGTCAGCACGCAGACCGGGGCCGCGTCGGCGACCATGAAGGCGATCCGGTCCGCCGGGTAGCCGGGGTCGATCGGCAGGTAGGCGCCGCCGGCCTTCCACACGGCGAGGGCCGCGACGACCATATCGGCGCCGCGCGGCAGGCACAGGCCGACCAGGGACTCCGCGCCGGCGCCGCGGCTCACCAGCAGGCCGGCGATGCGGTCGGCGCGGCGGTCGAGCTCCGCGTAGGACAGGGACTCGCCCTCGAACACGACCGCCGGTGCGTCCGGCGTCCGCAGCGCCTGCAGCGCGAAGAGTTCCGGGACGATCGCGGCCGGGACGTCGACCGCCGTGTCGTTCCACTCGACGAGGATCTGGTCGCGTTCGGCGGGGTCGAGCACGTCCACGCCGGAGATCGGGGCGGACGGGTCGGCGAGGACGGATTCCAGGACCCGGACCCATCGCCGGGCGATGCCGGCGATGGTGGTGGCGTCGAACAGGTCCGAGGATCCGGTCAGCGCGCCGTGCAGCCCGGCCGCGGCACCGTCGGCGGCGTAGGCCTCCATCATGACGAGGTCGAGGTCGAACTTCGCCGACGTCGTCGCCTCGATCGCCGTCGCGCCCGCGCCGCCGGCCTGCCCGCCTGCCTCGACGCCCGGCAGGTCGAGGACCGCGTCGGCGGTGTTCTGCACGGTCAGCATCACCTGGAACAGGGGGTTACGGGCCAGGGACCGGGCCGGCGCGAGCTCCTCGACGAGGCGTTCGAACGGCACGTCCTGGTGCTCGAACCCGGCGAGGCTGGTCTCCCGCACCCGGGCGAGCAGCTCCGCGAACGTCGGGTCCCCGGACAGGTCGGTCCGCATGACGAGGGTGTTGACGAAGAACCCGACCAGATCGTCCAATGCCTGATCGGTACGCCCGGCAATGGCCGCACCGATCGGGATGTCCGTGCCGGCGCCCAGCTTCGACAGCAGCACCGCGAGGCCCGCCTGCAGCAGCATGAAGACGGTGACACCTTCGGCCCGGGCCACGGCGAGCAGCCGGGCGTGCAGCCGCGGGTCGATCCGGACCGGCACGATGTAACCGTCGTGGCCGGCCATGGCGGGGCGGCGCCGGTCGGTGGGGAGCTCCAGCTCCTCGGGTGCACCGGCGAGGGCATCCCGCCAGTAGGCGACCTGCCGCGAGATGACGCTGCCGGGGTCGGTCTCGTCGCCGAGCAGGTCACGCTGCCAGAGCGCGTAGTCGGCGTACTGCACCGGCAGCGACCGCCACGCCGGGGCGTGACCGGCGAGGCGGGCCTGGTAGGCCGTCGACAGGTCGGCGGCGAGAGGCTCCAGGGACCAGCCGTCGCTGGCGATGTGGTGCACGACCACGACGAGAGTCTTCCGGCCGTCGCAGGTGAACAGCCACGCGCGGATCGGCGCCTCGGCGGCGAGGTCGAACGGGTGCTCGGCGGCCGCGTCGACCGCCGCGTCGAGGTCCGTCACGTCGGCGAGGTCGAGACGCCAGTCGAGCGCCTCGAGGGGGATGATCCGCTGGAACGGTTCGCCGTCGGCGGTGGGGAAGACCGTCCGCAGGACTTCGTGGCGGCCGATGACGTCGCGGAGGGCGGCGTTGAGGGCGTCCGGGTCGGTGTCGCCGGACAGGCCGAGCACCATGGGGATGTTGTAGGTGGCGCTCGGCCCCTCCAGCTGGCTGATGAACCACAGGCGCTGCTGCGCGTAGGAGAGCGGGAGCCGCTCGGGCCGCTGCCACGGCACGAGCGCCGTGCGGGCCGCTCCCGCGCCAGGCA
>NZ_JBFAJA010000192.1:0-4749 GCF_040654975.1 Dactylosporangium sp. NPDC050588
GCCGGATCGCCCGGCAGGTCGGCTACTGGCGGCAGGCCCTCGCCGGGCTGCCGGAAGAGCTCACCCTCCCGGCCGACCGGCCCCGCGCGGCGGCGCCGACGCACCAGGGCCATCGGGAGCCGGTGACCGTCCCGGCGGACCTGCACGCCCGGCTGCTGGACGTCGCCCGGGGCAACAGCGTCACCGTGTTCATGGTCATGCAGGCGGCGCTCGGGGTGCTGCTGGCACGGCTCGGCGCCGGGACGGACATCCCGATCGGCGCCGCGGTCGCCGGCCGCACCGACCAGGCGCTCGACGACCTCGTCGGCTTCTTCGTCAACAGCCTCGTCCTGCGGGTCGACCTGACCGGCGACCCGACCTTCACTGACGTCCTGACCAGGGTGCGGGAGACCACCCTCGCCGGGTTCGAGCACCAGGACGTGCCGTTCGAACGGCTCGTCGAGGAGCTCGCCCCGGCCCGGTCCCTGGCCCGCCACCCGCTGTTCCAGGTCATGCTGACCGTCCAGAACACCGCCGGCGCCGCACTCGACCTGCCCGGGATCGCGGTCGGCGGGCACGCCGCGGACGCCGGGACCGTGTCGGCGGCCCGCTTCGACCTCGACCTGAACCTCGGTGAGGTGTTCGACGCCGACGGCGCACCGGCCGGGCTGCACGGGGCGTTGACCGGGGCGGCGGACCTGTTCGACGCCGCGACGGTGACCACCATCGGCCGGCGGTGGTTGCGGGTCCTCGCCTCGGTCCTCACCGACCCGGCCGTGCGGCTGTCGGCGGTCGACGTGTGGGAGCCGGCCGAACGCGACCACGTCCTGCACGCGTGGAACGACACGACGGCCGACCTCCCGCCGGCGACGCTGCCGGAGCTGTTCGCGGCGCAGGTACGGCGGACCCCGGACGCCCCCGCGGTCGTCGGCGACGGCGTGTCGCTGTCGTTCGCCGACCTCGACGCGCGGTCCAACCGGCTCGCCTGGCACCTGACCGGCCTCGGCGTCGGACCCGAGACCGTGGTCGGCGTGTCCCTGCCCCGCGGCGCGGACCTCGTCGTCGCGCTCCTCGCGGTGTCGAAGGCGGGCGGCGCGTACCTGCCGATCGACCCCGGGCTGCCGGTCGAGCGGACCCAGTTCATGCTCGCCGACGCCTACGCCACCGTCGTGCTCGACGCGTCCACGATCCCCGCCGACCCGCAGCTGCCGGACACGGCCCTGCCGGTCGTGGCCCACCCGTCGCACGCGGCGTACGTCATCTACACGTCGGGTTCGACGGGGACGCCGAAGGGTGTCGTCGTCACCCACGCGGGCCTGGCGAGCCTGGTGGCGGCGCAGGCGGAGCGGTTCGCGCTGGCGCCGGGCAGCCGGGTGCTGCAGTTCGCGTCGGCCGGGTTCGACGCGGCGACGGCGGAGATCTTCGTGTCGCTGTGTTCGGGTGCCGCACTGGTGGTCGCACCGGCCGAGGAGCTGCTGCCGGGTGCCGGTCTGGTGGAGCTGATCGACCGGTTCCAGGTGTCCCACGCGACGCTGCCGCCGGCGGTTCTCGCCGTGCTCGATCCGGCCGATCTGGTGCCGGTGTCGACGGTCGTGTCCGCGGGTGAGGCGCTCAGCGCCGATCTGGTCGCCCGTTGGGCGCCGGGCCGCAGGCTGGTGAACGCGTACGGTCCGACGGAGACGACGGTCTGTGCCTCCATGTCGCAGCCGTTGACGGCGGGTGAGGTGCCGTCGATCGGCGGGCCGATCCTCAACGCGCGGGCCTTTGTCCTCGACGACCGCCTTCAGCCGGTGCCGCCGGGGGTCGCGGGTGAGCTGTACGTGGCGGGTGCCGGTCTGGCGCGCGGGTACGCGGGCCGGGCCGGGCTTACGGCGGAGCGGTTCGTGGCGAACCCGTTCGGGTCCGGCCGGCTGTACCGCACGGGTGACGTGGTGCGGTGGACCGTGGACGGAAACCTCGTCTACGTCGGTCGCGCGGACGAGCAGGTGAAGATCCGCGGATTCCGGGTCGAGCCCGGCGAGATCGAGGCGGTCCTCGCCGCTCACCCGGACGTCGACCGGGTCGCGGTGACGGTCCGCGACGGGCAGCAGCTCGTCGCCTACGTCGTCGGCGCCGCCGACCCCGCCGAACTGCGCGCGTTCGTGGCGGAACGCCTCCCCGCATACATGGTCCCCGCCCACGTCGTCGGCCTGGACGCGCTGCCGCTGACCGTCAACGGCAAGCTCGACCGGGCCGCGCTGCCCGCTCCGGATGTCACCGCCGGGCCGCGCCGCGGCCCCTCCAACGCCCGCGAGGAAGCGCTCTGCCAGGCGTTCGCCGAGGTCCTCGGCCTCGACGAGGTCGGCGTCGACGACGACTTCTTCGCCCTCGGCGGGCACTCCCTGCTCGCCGTCCGCCTGATCAGCCGGGTCCGCGCCGCCCTCGACGCCGACCTGTCGATCCGGACGCTGTTCGAAACCCCGACCGTCGCCGGTCTGGCCGCACACATGGACGACCGCAAGTCGACCCGGCCGGCACTGCGGCCGATGCGCAACTCGAAGGAGTTCTCATGATCCCGTTGTCGTACGCGCAGCAGCGTCTGTGGTTCATGGAACAGCTGGAAGGCCCGAGTTCGCTCTACACCGTCCCGGTCGTCCTGCGGCTCTCCGGCGACGTCGACCGCGCCGCCCTCGACGCGGCGCTGCGCGACGTCCTCGACCGGCACGAGGTGCTGCGCACGGTGCTGCCCGCCGTTGACGGGCAGCCGTACCAGCGGATCCTCCCCGTCGAGGACACCGGTTGGGCGCTGGACGTCGCCGAGGTCGCCCCAGCGGACCTGCAGCCCGCCGTCGACGCGGCCGCCGAATGCGCGTTCGACCTCACGACGGAGCTGCCGATCCGGGCCCGGCTCATCTCCGCCGGCCGGCACGACCACGTCCTCGTCGTCGTCGTGCACCACATCGCGTGCGACGCCTGGTCGACCGGGCCGCTCGCCCGCGACCTCTCCACCGCCTACACGGCCCGGCGCGCCGGCCAGGCACCCGACTGGGAGCCGCTGCCCGTCCAGTACGCCGACTACACCCTGTGGCAGCGCGAGCTCCTCGGCGACGAGTCCGACCCGGACAGCCTCATCACGCGGCAGATCGCCTACTGGCGGCAGGCGCTCGCCGGCCTGCCCGCCGAGCTCGACCTGCCGGCGGACCGGCCGCGCCCCGCCGTGCCGACCCACCGCGGGCACGAGGTCGAGTGCCAGGTGCCCGCGGACCTGCACGCGCGCCTACGGGACGTCGTCGCCGAGCACGGCGTCACCATGTTCATGGTCGTGCAGGCGTCCCTGGCGATCGTGCTGTCGAAGCTCGGCGCGGGCACCGACATCCCGATGGGCGCCGCCACCGCCGGCCGGACCGACCAGGCCCTCGACGACCTCGTCGGCTTCTTCATCAACAGCCTGGTGATGCGGACCGACCTGTCCGGCGACCCGACGTTCGCCGACGTGCTGGCCCGGGTGCGGGAGACTTCCCTGGCCGGGTTCGAGCACCAAGACGTGCCGTTCGACCGGCTCGTCGAGGAGCTGGCGCCGGCCCGTGTACCGTCGCGCCACCCGCTGTTCCAGGTCATGCTGACGGTCCAGAACAACGCCGGCGCCGTCCTCGACCTGCCCGGCCTCGCCGTCGGCGGGCACGCTGCGGCCGCCGAGTCGGTGTCGGCCGCCCGCTTCGACCTCGACCTGAACATCGGCGAGACGGTCGACGCCGACGGCGCCCCGGCCGGGCTGCACGGCGTGCTGACCGGCTCGGCCGACCTGTTCGACGGCGCGACGGTCGCCGCGATCGGCCAGCGGTGGCTGCGGGTCCTCGAGGCGGTCCTCACCGACCCGTCGGCGCGGGTGTCGGCGGTCGACGTGTGGGACGCCGGCGAACGCGACCGGGTCCTCGACGGGTGGAACGACACGGCGGCCGGCGTCGCGGCGGCGACGCTCCCGGAGCTGTTCGCCGCGCAGGTCGAGCGGACCCCGGACGCGCCTGCGGTCATCGGCGACGGCGGGCAGCTGTCGTTCGCGGACGTGGACGGCCGCGCGAACCGGCTCGCCCGCTACCTGACCGGCCTCGGCATCGGCACCGAGTCCGTGGTCGGCGTGTGCCTGCCCCGCGGCGCTGACCTGATCGTCGCGCTGCTCGCCGTGTCGAAGGCCGGCGGCGCGTACCTGCCGATCGACCCCGGGCTGCCGGCCGAACGCATCCGGTTCATGCTCGCCGACGCCCGCGCCGCCGTCGTCCTCGGCGAGGAGGACATCCTCGACGAGCTGCCCGCCGGCCGGGTCCGGTCGATCGCCCTCGACGACACCCGGGTCGCCGCGTCGGTCGCCCGCCTGCCCGGCGAACCCGTCGCCGCCCGGTCGGTCCCGGGGAACGCGGCCTACGTCATCTACACGTCGGGCTCGACGGGGACGCCGAAGGGCGTCGTCATCACCCACGAGGGCCTGGCCAGCCTGGTCGCGGCGCAGGCCGAGCGGTTCGCGCTCGCCCCGGGCAGCCGGGTGCTGCAGTTCGCGTCGGTCGGGTTCGACGCGGCGACCGCCGAGATGTTCGTGTCGCTGTGCTCGGGCGCCGCGCTGGTCGTCGCGCCGGCGGACGAGCTGCTGCCGGGAGCGGGTCTCACCGAGGCGATCGACCGCTTCGCGGTGTCGCACGCGACGCTGCCGCCGGCGGTCCTCGCCGTCCTCGACCCGGCCGACCTGGCGTCGGTGTCGACGGTCGTGTCGGCGGGCGAGGCGCTCAGCGCCGACCTGGT
>NZ_JBFAJA010000193.1:0-4295 GCF_040654975.1 Dactylosporangium sp. NPDC050588
TCCGCCGCCGAGACGGACCACGTGTTCGCCGCCGAGGGCTCCGAGTCGGCGTCCTCGAGCGAGTTCCACGAGCTCGAGGCCCTGCAGGCCCGCCTGGACAGCGCGTTCGGCTCGGCGACCGAGCTGCACACCGACGGTGGCCCGGCCATCGCGGGCAGCTGAGCCCCGCACGACCGAAGCTCCTGACGGTGTGGTTGACCGCGCCGGCCCCTGGATTCAGCCCCTGGGGCCGGCGACCCACCAGAGCTGTTCAGATCGCCTACGCACTCGGTTGTTCGACTTCGTTCGGGTGTCCGGGACTGTCCGGACATTCCCGGCCGCCCGAACGAAGTCGGCCATCCGGGTGCGTTTTGGTGTTTATTCAGTAAGAAACACGACCGGTCCTTGATCACACGGACGACCGGCCACACAATGCCGCCTATGGCGCGAATCGGAATCGGAGACGCCGTGGCGATCTGGCGGCACCGCCGCGACCGCCGCCGCCGGCAACAGCAGCAACACAACCAGCACCAGCAGAATCAGCAGCAGCGCCGCCGCAACCGCGACAGCGGCGACGGGTGCGACTGCGACGCCTGCGACTGCAACCCGTTCATGCTCGGCTCGCTGCTCGGCCTGATGGCGATCGCCGCGCCCCGGCGGGCACCGCGCCGCACCACGACCGGCCCCGGCCGCGCGGGCGTCGCCGCGATCCGCGGCTACCAGCGCTGGCTGTCGCCGCACCTGCCGACGCACTGCCGGCACTTCCCGACCTGCAGCGACTACGGGTTGCAGGCCGTCCGGCGGTACGGGCTCGTCGAGGGCTCCCGGCTGACCGCGGCCCGCATCCGGCGCTGCAACCCGTCGACCCCGCACGGCACCAAGGACCCCGTGCCGTAAACCGTGTTGCCGCCCGCGACCCCGACGGCCACGATGGCGGTCGTGCGACCGGACGTGGCGTGGGCCTTCGAGGAGGCGCTGCGGGCCGGCGAGGACCGCCCGTGGGAGCTCGTCACGCACCTGCACTTCCACGGCGGCAGGGAAGCGCTCCGGATCGCCGCCCGGCTCGGGCGGGCCGCCGAGCCGTCCCGCCGCGAGCTCGCCGCCGAGGTGCTCGGCCAGCTCGGCACCGCGCTCGGCACGCCCGTTCCCGACCCCGGGGCCGCTTCCGGCCTCGGGGCCGCTTCCGGCCTCGGGGCCGCTTCCGGCCTCGGGGCCGCTCCTGATGGCGGGGGCGTTTCCGGCCTCGGCGCCGCTCCCGATGGTGAGGCCGCTTCTGGCCGCCGGGCCACGCCTGGCCGCAGGGCCGCCGATGGGCCGTTCCGGGACGAGGCGACGGCGCTGCTGCTGGCGATGATCGCGCGTGAGGACGACCCGGCGGTCCTGTACAGCCTCGCCGTGGCGCTCGGGCACATGGCCGGCGAGGACAGCGTCGCGCCGCTGGTGCGGCTGCGCGCCCACCCGGACGCGGACGTGCGCGGCGGCGTCGTGTTCGGGCTGCTGGGCCGCGAGACCCGGGCCGCCCTCGACGCGCTGATCGAGCTGTCCGCCGACGTCGAGCCCGGCGTGCGCGACTGGGCCACGTTCGGCCTCGCCCGGCAGAGCGACGCCGACTTCCCCGCGCTGCGCGAGGCGCTGGCCGCCCGGCTCGACGACGACACCGACCCCCGCGCCGAGGCGGTGCACGGCCTGGCGGTCCGCGGGGACGAGCGGGCCATGCCGCGGTTGCTGTCGTTCCTGGCGGACCCGGATCCCGTCGCCGACCTGCTCATCATCTTCGAGGCGTTGTGCGAGCTCGCCGCCGCGACGGGCGATCCGCGGCTGCTGCCATATCTGGAGGCGGAGCTTTCGTCGTACACCGGCGAACCCCCGGAACCGGAGCTGCTCCGGGCGCTCGAACGATACGGCCGATTCCATTGACTATCAGAATGCAATTCGGAATTCGGCTCTTGACGCCTTGAAAAGCGCGCAACGTGGGCGTGTTAGGCTCCTGACCTGGACTGCCCCGCGGGTCTACCTAGAGAGTTGCGCATGAGCAATCACCGGTCCGTCGTCATCAACGGCGACCTCGGCAGTGGCAAGAGCACCGTTTCGGTGGAGCTCGCCGGCCGGCTCGGACTGCGGCGCATCAGCGTCGGCGACATGTACCGGCAGATGGCCGAGGAACGTGGCATGACCGCGCTCCAGCTCAACCTCCACGCCGAGCTCGACGACGCGATCGACAGCGCGGTGGACGAGCTGCAGAGCAACATCGCCAAGTCCGGTGAGCAGCTCATCGTCGACAGCCGGCTCGCGTGGTTCTTCTTCCACGACGCATTCAAGGTGCACCTCATCACCGAGCCCAACGAGGCGGCCCGCCGCGTCCTTGCCCGCCCGCACAGCGAGGTGGAGCGTTACGCGACGCTGGAGGAGGCCAAGGAGCGCCTGCACGGCCGCAGCGAGAGCGAGCGGGTGCGGTTCCTGACCAGGTATGGCGCCGACAAGCTGCGCCTGCGCAACTACGACCTGGTCTGCGACAGCACGCGGGCGCGGCCGGACGACATCGTCGCGATGATCGTGGACGCCTTCGAGGGCCGCCTCGGCGGCGACATCCTCCGCGAGCGGCCGCCGCTGCTGCTGCTGGACCCGATGCGGATCTACCCGACCCGTTCGCTGGACTCCCTGGACTCGGTGGACGGCGCCTTCGTCGCCTCGATCGGCGACGCCGGGCCGGAGGCGCTGGAGCCGCTGACGATCGGGCACTCCGGGCCGGACTACTACGTCATCGACGGCCACCGCAGGCTCAGCGCCGCCGTGCAGAACGAGTTCCGTCTCGTGCCCGCCAGCCTGCTGGCCGAGGGTGAGGAGCCGGTGACCGCGCGGCTGAGCGCCAACGACTACTTCCGGGTGCACGTCACCGACGAGGTGGTCTCGGCGTGGCAGCGGGCTCACAAGATCGAGCTTCCGGTACCTGCCCTGGTTGAGTAGTCCTACTCAGGCCTTTCGCCACGTGGCGGACGAGACTCGTCCGCATGACAACACCAGTGCCCACGAAGACCACCACGGCATTCTTCCTGCAGTCCGCGGTCTCGTTCGGGGTCGCGGTGGTCGGCCTCGGTATCGGCATCGCCTACCTGCCGGTCAACCAGTGGATGCGTGCGTTTCTCGCCATCGGGTTGCTCTACACCGTCACGTCGGCGTTCACCCTTGCCAAGTGCGTCCGTGACCACCAGGAGTCCGCGGGCGTCGTCCAGCGGGTGGATCAGGCGCGCCTGGACAAGCTGCTGACCGACCACGACCCGTTCCGCTCCTAGCTTCTCCGTTTCTCCGTTTTTTCGGACATTTCGGTTCTGTCAGCGCTCGGGTGGCCGCCCGGGCGCTGCCGCATGAGGTGATCGGCTAGATCACACCCGCCATGACTAGGCCAGACGGTGTACTGGCTGTATGGTTCAGCGCAACGTGGCGACCTTGAAGGCGCCATACCGACCGCGTGCACGATTGAGTGATCTGGACCACTCTCGGCGCGCGTCGATATGCCCGATCCAGGGCTATCGTGCGGCTTTCCAGTCGTGCTATTTCTTAGGCGTGACTTAAGAATCCTAAAGGTTGCCACAACGGCACTCCGTAGGGTTTCACTCCCCTGGCGAAGCGTGGGATGCTTCGACCCGGAAAACGGTTACGCAAGGTTGCGAGCGATGTACCGAACGCCGATCTTGACGGCATTGCCGAGAATGAATCGCGCCCGGTTTCTCGCCAGACATATGCAGTCGAAAGTAAGGAGCGGAATCACCAACCGAGCATTCACGCCGAAAAGCTCCGACAGGCCAACGTGCCGCGTCGACTGACGGATGTCGACTGATCCGGGAGGATTCCCAGCACATGAGCACGCCCGACAACGCTTCCACCAACCGCCGCCCGTTACGCCGCACGAGCGTGGGCCTCGTCGCCGCGGCACTCTTCGCCACCGGCGCGCTGAGCGCCTGCAAGGATCTGCCGGCGACCGGCTCGGCGCCCCGCCCCTCGGCGAGCGGCGCGCAGCCCTCCGGCTCGGCCGGCACGGGCACCGCGCCGTCGACGTCCGCGTCGCCCGTGGCGTCGCCGTCGAAGAGCGCCGGCAGCTCGACCAGCGCCAAGCCGCCCGCGCCCGGTGGCGGCGGTGGCGTGCCGGCGACCTACACGGTCGCCGGGTACCCGGCCGCGCACAACACCGGCTACCCGCAGGGCCTGCCCGGTGACACGCGCAAGAAGGTGACGCTGACGCCGTACACCGGACCGATGACGATCACGGTCGCCGGGACGGTCATCGACGGCAAGGACATCAACGGCCACATCGAGATCAA
>NZ_JBFAJA010000194.1:0-3909 GCF_040654975.1 Dactylosporangium sp. NPDC050588
GTGGATTGGTCGGCGGGTGCGGTGGAGTTGGCGGCGAAGACCATGGTGTGGCCGGAGGTGGCGCGTCCGCGTCGGGCGGGTGTGTCGTCGTTCGGTGTCAGTGGGACGAACGCGCACGTGATTCTGGAGCAGTCTGCCGAGGAGCCGGAATCGTCTGCCGTTGCTGACGGTCCTGCGGTGTGGTTGTTGTCGGCGCGTTCTCGTGAGGCGTTGCAGGCGCAGGTCGATCGGTTGGACGCGTTTGTGCAGGCGCGCCCGGAGGTGTCGGCGTATTCGATCGCTGTGGGTTTGGCGCGGCGGGCGTTGTTGCCGTATCGCGCGGTCGCGGTCGGCGGTGTGTTGGATGGTCTTGTGTTGCCTGTGGTGCCGGCGGCGGATGTTGGTGTGGGGTGGTTGTTCTCGGGTCAGGGTTCGCAGCGGGTGGGTATGGGGTCGGGGCTGGCGGCGCGTTTTCCGGTGTTCGCGGCGGAGTTCGCACGGGTGTGTGACCTGTTCGACGGCCTGCTTCCGCGGCCGTTGCGTGAGGTGATCGCTGAGGGTGGTCCGGCGCTGGACCGGACGTTGTATGCGCAGCCGGGGTTGTTTGCGGTGCAGGTGGCGCAGGCGGCGTTGCTGCGGTCGTTCGGTGTACGCCCGAAAGTGCTGGTCGGGCATTCGATCGGTGAGTACGCGGCGGCGGTGGTTGCCGGGGTGTTGGAGTTGGCGGATGCGTGTCGGTTGGTGGCGGCGCGGGCGGTGTTGATGGATGCGTTGCCGGCTGGTGGGGCGATGCTGGCGGTGCAGGCGGACGCGTCGGTGGCTTCAGGTCTGGATGTCGCGGCGGTCAACGGCCCGGACCAGGTGGTGTTGTCGGGTCCTGAGTCTCGTGTGGATGCGGTGGCGGAGGAGCTGTCGGGTCGTGGTGTCCGGGTGCGGCGGTTGCGGGTGTCGCATGCGTTTCATTCGGTCCTGATGGAGCCGATGCTGGCCGCGTTCGCGGATGTGGTGGCGTCGGTGGGGTTCCGGGCGGCGCGGGTGCCGTTGGTGTCGTCTGTGGAGGTCGGCGCGGATGTGACGGTTCCGGAGTATTGGGTGCGTCAGGTGCGGGACACGGTCCGGTTCGGTGATGCTGTCGCGGCGGTGGATGCTCCGGTGTGTGTGGAGGTCGGTCCGGACGCGACGTTGTCGGCGATGCTCGCTGATCGTCAGGTCAAGCCACTGTCGCGTCGTGACGCCGATGAGGTGGTCGCGTTCCTGACGGCCTTGGGGGCCTTGCACTCGGCTGGGGTGCCGGTCGACTGGACGCCAGCAGTGCCCGCCGGGGCAGGACCAGCCGACCTACCGACGTATGCCTTCCAGCACCGGCGCTACTGGCTCGACGGCGGCGGCTGGCGCGGCTCCGCGGTGCGGCTCGCCGACGGCGGGGTCGTGGTGTCGACCCGGGTGTCGACGGCCCGGCAGCCATGGCTGGCCGATCACGTCGTCGACGGCTCTGTGCTGGTGCCGGGAACCGGGTTCGTGGACTGGGCGGTCCACGCCGGCGACCTGGTCGGCGCGCCGGTCGTGCGGGAGCTAACGGTGCAGGCACCGCTCGTGCTGGACGCCGCCGGCACCGTCGACGTGCAGACCACAGTCGACGGTCGGCGGCAGCTGACCATCCACGCTCGTGCGGGGGCGGACCAACCATGGACCTGCCACGCCACCGGACAGCTCGCGGAGACCGCCGAGAGCGACACCCCGCAGGTCGACGCGACGTGGCCGCCGATCGGTGCGACCCCACTTCCGGTGGAGGGCTTCTACGAAGACCTGGCCGCCGTTGGTATGCGGTACGGCCCGATGTTTCAGGGTGTGCGGGCCGCGTGGCGCGCCGGTGCGGAGCTCGTCGCCGAGGTCGCCTTGGACGATGCGGGCCGTGCACAGGCGGACCGGTTCGGGGTGCACCCCGCGCTGCTGGACGCCGCGCTGCACCTGGCCGCGCTGGGCATGCCGGACGGCGCTGAGGGGCCGTCGTTGCCCTTCGCGTGGCAGGACGTTGCCGTATACGCCACGGGCGCGACCAGGGCCAGGGTGCGGATGCGTGTGGATGGCGCCAGTCTGTCGTTGACGTTGACCGACGTGGATGGGGCGTTGGTGGCGACGGTGGGGTCGTTGGTGTTGCGGGCGTTGTCGGAGCGGTTGGCGGTGGCGCCGGTTCGGGATCTGTACACGGTTGACTGGGTGGAGGTCGGCCGTGCTGGTGAGGCGGAGGTCGACCTGCCGGTGTGGGATTGCGCCGGTGTGGGGTTGGCTGACGTTCTGGCGGGTGTGCAGCAGCGTTTGGCCGCCGACGAGCGGCGTTGGGTGGTGTTGGTTCCGGACAGTCAGGATCGTCCGGAGCGGGCGGCGGTGTGGGGTTTGCTGGCGTCGGCGCAGTCGGAGCATCCGGGCCGTTTCGTGTTGGTGGATGCGGTTGATGTGGGGGTGGCGCGGGCGGCGGTGGCGGTGTGTGACGAGCCGCAGTTGCGTGTGGACGGTGACGGTGGTGTTCGGGTGCCGCGTCTGGTGCGTGCCGCCCCGAGCGGTGGCGAGGTCGACCTTGGTGCCGGCCCTGTGTTGATCACTGGTGGCACGGGGACGCTCGGTAGGTTGCTGGCAAGGCATCTGGTCGATGCGTACGGCGTGACTGACTTGGTTTTGGTGTCGCGGCGTGGTCCGGATGCCGCACGGTTGGGTGTGGACCTGCCGCAGGCGCGGGTTGTGGCGTGTGATGTGTCCGATCGGGAGGCGTTGCGAGCCTTGCTTGCGGAGTTTCGTCCGAGTGCGGTGATTCACGCGGCCGGTGTTCTGGAAGACGCGACGGTGGCGAACCTGACCGAGGCTCAGTTGGAGGCGGTGTTCCGGGCGAAGGCTGTCGCCGCCCAACACCTGCACGAGCTGACCGATGGGTTGAGTGCGTTCGTGTTGTTCTCTTCGGCGTCGGGTGTGTTCGGTTCGGCGGGGCAGGCGAACTATGCCGCCGCGAACGCGTACCTGGATGCGCTGGCCCGCCGGCGACGTGCGCAAGGTCTACCCGCACACTCGATCGCCTGGGGTCTGTGGGAGTCCGCGAGCGCACTGGCCCAGTCCGCCGACCGCGATCGCTTGGCCCGGTCTGGCGTGCTGCCGATCGACGACGAGCGAGGCCTGCGACTGTTCGACGCGGCGCTGCGCGCCGAAGCGGCGGTGACGGTGCCGGTGCGGCTGCGCCTGAACGGCACGACAGACGTGCCGCCGCTGCTGTCGCGCCTGGCGCCGGCCGCGCGGCGGACCGCGGCGACCGGCGATCAGGACCGGTCGTGGACGGAGCGGTACGCCGGATGGGAGCCGGAGCGGCGCCGCGCCGACCTCGAACGCCAGATCTGCGCGCTGGTGGCCGGGGTGCTCGGATTCGGTGGCGGCGACCAGATCGACGCCCGGCAGGCGTTCCGCGACATGGGCTTCGACTCACTCACCGCCGTGGACCTGCGCAACCGCCTGGCCACGTGGACCGACGTCCGACTCCCCGCGACGCTGGTGTTCGACTACCCGTCGCCGGCGGTGCTGGCCGATCACTTGGACGAGGTGTTGTTCGGTGCGCCGGGGTCGGTGGTGTCGGACGGCTCGGTGGGGGTGGTGGGTGGCGATCCGGTGGTGATCGTCGGGATGGCGTGTCGTTTTCCGGGTGGTGTGGTGTCGCCTGAGGGTCTGTGGGACTTGGTGGTTGGGGAGCGGGACGCGGTTGGTGGGTTTCCGGTGGACCGTGGTTGGGATGTGGGTCGGTTGTTTGATCCGGATCCGGATCGGGTGGGGACGAGTTACGCCCGTGAGGGCGGGTTCCTGTATGACGCGGCGGAGTTCGATGCGGGGTTCTTCGGTGTTTCGCCGCGTGAGGCGCTTGCGATGGATCCGCAGCAGCGGTTGTTGTTGGAGGTG
>NZ_JBFAJA010000195.1:0-3904 GCF_040654975.1 Dactylosporangium sp. NPDC050588
TCAGCCGGCCGGGGTTGACCGGCGAGCGGTTCGTCGCCGACCCGTTCAGCGACGGCGAGCGGTTGTACCGGACCGGTGACGTGGTCCGCTGGTCCGACGAGGGTGACCTGGTCTACCTCGGCCGCGCGGACGATCAGGTGAAGATCCGCGGGTTCCGGATCGAGCTGGGGGAGATCCACGCCGTCCTCACCGCGCACCCCGGTGTCGAGCAGGCCGCCGTCGTGCTCCGCGACGACCGCCTCGTCGCGTACGTCGTCGGCGCCGCCGACGGGCTGCGGGAGCACGCCGCCACGCGACTGCCCGAGTACATGGTGCCCTCCGCGGTCGTCGTCCTCGACGCGCTGCCGCTGACCGTGAACGGTAAGCTCGACCGCAAGGCCCTGCCCGCTCCGGACTTCGCCGCGAACGCCGGCAGCGGGCGCGGCCCCGCCGACGCGCGGGAAGAGCTGCTGTGCCTCGCCTTCGCCGAGGTGCTCGGCGTCGGCAGCGTCGGCGTCGACGACGACTTCTTCGCCCTCGGCGGCCACTCGCTCCTCGCCGTCCGGCTCGTCGAGTGGCTGCGGACACGCGGCCTGGCCGTGCCGGTCCGCGCCCTGTTCGACACCCCGACCCCGGCCGGGCTGGCCGCCGTCGCCACCCGCGTGACCGTCGACGTGCCGCCCAACCGGATCCCCGCCGGCGCGCAGGTCATCACCCCGGACATGCTGCCGCTCGTCGAGCTCACCGGCGACGAGGTGCAGGCGGTCGTCGGCACCGTCGACGGCGGCGCGGCCAACGTCGCCGACATCTACCCGCTCGCCCCGCTGCAGGAGGGGATGCTCTTCCACCACCTGCTGGCGGACGGCGGCGACGACGTCTACGCCGTGCCGCGCGCGTTCGAACTGCCCGACCGTGGCAGCCTCGACGCGTTCGTCGGCGCGCTGCAGCAGGTGATCGACCGGCACGACGTCTTCCGCACCTCCGTCGTGTGGAAGGGCCTGCGCGAGCCGGTGCAGGTCGTGTGGCGGACGGCGGCCTTGCCGGTGACCCAGGTCGACGGGGTCACCGACGCCCGGGAGCTGCTGTCGGTCGCCGGCCTGTCGATGGACCTGCGCCGTGCCCCGCTGCTCGACGTGCACACCGCCGCCCTCGACGGCGGCCGGTGGCTGGCGATGGTCCGCATCCACCACCTCGTCGAGGACAACACGGCGGCGCAGGTCGTCTACGACGAGGTCCGGGCGGTCCTCGCCGGACGCGCCGGCGACCTGCCCGCGCCGCTGCCGTTCCGCGACTTCGTCGCCCGGGCCCGCGCCGGCCTCGCCCGCAGCGACCACGAGGCGTACTTCCGCGACCTGCTCGCCGGTGTCGACGAGCCGACCGCCGCGTTCGGGGTCACCGACGTCCGCGGCGACGGCGCCGGGTCGGTGCGCGCCGGCCAGATCATGGACCCGGCGCTGGCGGCCCGGCTGCGGGACACGGCCCGGCGGCTCGGCGTCAGCCCCGCCACCGTCCTGCACGTCGCCTGGTCGCGGGTCCTCGCCGCCGTCGCGACCCGCGACGACGTGGTGTTCGGGACGCTGCTGTTCGGCCGGATGGACGCCGGCGCCGACCGGGTCGGCCTGTTCATCAACACGCTGCCCGTCCGGGTCCGCACCGGCGACCTCGACGTCGCCGCCGCCGTCACCGCGATGCGCGGGCAGCTCGCCGGCCTCCTCGAACACGAGCACACCCCGCTCGCCCTCGCCCAGCGCGCCAGCGGCGTGCCGGCGAACACCGCACTGTTCAACTCGCTGTTCAACTACCGGCACAACGACCTCGACCGCTCGCACGAGCCCGAGGACGACGCCGGGTCGACCGGCATGCGCCAGGTGTTCCTGCAGGAACGCACCAACTACCCGGTGACGGTCTCCGTCGACGACGACGGCGACGGGTTCGGCGTGGTCGTCGACGCGGTCGCGCCCATCGACCCCGGCGCGGTCGCCCGCATGACCCTCACCGCGGTCGCCGGCCTGGTGACCGCCCTGGAGCACGACGCGCAGAGCCCTCTCGCCGCGGTGCCGGTGCTGGATCCGGCCGACGTCGACCGGCTCCTCACCGACTGGAACACCGCCCCGGTCGAGGTGCCGGAGGTGTCGCTGGGTGCGTTGTTCGCGGCGCAGGTGGCGCGGACCCCGCACGCGGTCGCCGTGGTGTCTGGTGGCGTCCAGGTGTCGTATGCGGAACTGGACGCGCGGGCGGCCAGCCTGGCCCGGCTCCTCATAGCCGAGGGTGTGGGTCCGGAGTCGGTGGTCGCGGTGTGCCTGCCGCGCGGTGTGGACCTGATCGCCGCGCTGCTCGCAGTGTGGAAGGCGGGCGGGGCGTATCTGCCGATCGATCCGGCGCTGCCGACGGAGCGGGCCGCGTTCATGGTCGCGGACGCGGGCGCGCGATGCGTGCTGACCGACCGGCTGGAGACGGCGTTCGGGGTGCCGGTGGTGGACGTCGCCGGGCCGGTCCCGGTCGGTGGCGACGTCGATGTCCCGGTGCTGCCGAGGCATGCGGCGTACGTGATCTACACGTCGGGGTCGACGGGGACGCCGAAGGGCGTGGTGGTGTCGCACCGCAACGTGGTGGCGTTGTTCGCGGCGACTCGTGAGCTGTTCGGTGCTGATGACGTGTGGACGTGGTTCCACAGCTTCTCGTTCGACTTCTCGGTGTGGGAGTTGTGGGGTGCGCTGCTGCACGGCGGCCGGGTCGTCGTGGTGCCGGTGGACGTGTCCCGGTCTCCGCATGAGTTCTGGGAGCTGGTGGTGCGGGAGCGGGTGACGGTGCTGAGCCAGACTCCGTCGGCGTTCTACCAGCTCGCCCCGGCCGCGTCCGACCTGCGCGTGGTGGTGTTCGGCGGCGAGGCGCTGGACCCGGCGCGGCTCACCGGTTGGTGGGACCACGGCGTCCAGCTCGTCAACATGTACGGCATCACCGAGACGACGGTGCACGTCACCTACCGGCCGCTCACCGCGGGCGGGGCCAAGGACAGCGTCATCGGCCGCGGCCTGGCCGGGCTGCGCACCTACGTCCTCGACGACCGGCTCGCACCGGTCCCCGCCGGAGTGGCCGGCGAGCTGTACGTCGCCGGTGAGCAACTGGCGCGCGGCTACCTGGGCCGGGCCGGCCTCACCGCGGGCCGGTTCGTCGCCGACCCGTTCGGCACCGGCGGCCGCCTGTACCGCACCGGAGACGTCGTGCGGTGGACCGCCGACGGCGACCTCGTCTACCTCGGTCGTGCCGATGCCCAGGTGAAGATCCGCGGGTTCCGCATCGAGCTGGGCGAGATCGAGTCCGTCCTCGCGCAGCGGGTGCGGCAGGTGGCGGTGGTCGCCACCGAGGACAAGCGCCTCGTCGCCTACGTGGTCGGCGCGACCGACGGGCTGCGGGAGTTCGCCGCGTCCCAGCTGCCGGAGTACATGGTGCCGTCCGCGTTCGTCGCCCTCGAGACGCTGCCGCTCACCGTCAACGGCAAGCTCGACCGCAAGGCCCTGCCCGCACCGGACTTCACGACCGGGTCCGGCCGCGGACCGGCGAACGCCCGCGAAGAGGTCATCTGCCAGGCGTTCGCCGAGGTCCTCGGCGTCGGCAGCGTCGGCGTCGACGACGACTTCTTCGCCCTCGGCGGCCACTCGCTCCTCGCCGTCCGGCTCGTCGAGTGGCTCCGGGCCGCCGGCGTGTCCGTGTCGGTGCGGGCGCTGTTCGACACGCCGACCCCGGCCGGGCTCGCGGCCGCGGACACCGGCGCGGCGGCGCGGGAGGTCCCGGCGAACCGGATCCCCGCCGGCGCGCAGCGCATCACCCCTGACATGCTGCCGCTCGTCGAGCTCACCGGCGACGAGGTGCAGGCGGTCGTCGGTACCGTCGACGGCGGCGCGGCGAACGTCGCCGACATCTACCC
>NZ_JBFAJA010000196.1:0-3874 GCF_040654975.1 Dactylosporangium sp. NPDC050588
CGGTCCAGCTTGCCGTTCGCCGTCAACGGCAGGCCCGCCAGCGCAACGAACGCCGACGGCACCATGTAGTCCGGCAGCCGGTCCGCCACGTACTCACGCAGACCGTCGACCTCGCCCACGACGTAGGCGACGAGCCGCTTCTCACCCGCCGTATCCTGACGGGCGATCACCGCAACCTGGGCGACCTGCCGGTGCCCGGCGAGAACGGCCTCGATCTCACCCGGCTCCACCCGGAAGCCGCGGATTTTCACCTGCTCGTCCGCACGGCCAACGAAGGACAGCAGACCCTCACCCGACCACGACACGACGTCACCCGTGCGGTACATCCGAGCACCACCGGCCCGGTCGAACGGGTCCGCGACGAACCGCTCACCCGACAACCCCGGCTGCCCCACATACCCGCGCGCCAAGCCGGCACCGGCGACGTACAGCTCACCGGCCACCCCCACCGGCACCGGCTGGAGACGCTCGTCCAGGACGTAGGCATGGGTACCGGAGATCGGGGCACCGATCGGGACACCCGCCGCGTCCTGCGGCCGGACCGCGTGCACCGCGGAGAAGGTGGTGTTCTCGGTGGGCCCGTAACCGTTGGACAGCCGGAGTTCAGGGTTCGCCGCAAGCACCGTCTGGCAGGTGGCCGGCGACAGGACGTCACCACCCGCGAGGAGATGCCGGACCGGAGCGAGGACCGACACGTCCGCGGCGACGACCTGGTCGAACCAGCCGGCCGTCATCCACAGCGTCCCGACCTGGTGCTCGGCCAGGAACCCGCCCAACTCCGCCGTCGACATCGCGCCAGACGGCGCAACCGCGAGGGTCGCGCCGTTGAGCAACGCACCCCAGACCTCGAACGTCGCCGCGTCGAACGACGCCGACGCCAGATGCGCCACCACATCCCCGACACCGACCTCGAAGAAGCTCGCGTCGCGGACCAACCGGACCACAGCCCGGTGCGGCACGACAACACCCTTCGGGGTGCCCGTCGAACCCGACGTGTACATGACATAGGCGGCATTGCCGCCACTCACTGCCGGCAGCTCCGCCACAGCGTCCGCCACCGCCGACACCATCCGACGCTCGTCCAGGGCGATCGACCGGAACCGGCCCGAAGGCAGCTCGTCGAGGACATCCTCCAAACCGAGCAGCACCGCGGCGCGGGCGTCGGCGAGCATCAACCGGATCCGCTCCACCGGCAGCTCAGGATCAACAGGTAGGTACGCACCGCCGGCCTTCACGACCGCCAGCAACGCCACGATCAGGTCCGCGCCGCGGGGCAGGCACACGCCAACCACCGACTCAGGACCGACGCCGGCACCGCGAAGGTACGCGGCCAGACGGTTCGACCGCTCATGCAGCTCGGCGTAGGACAGTGCCACATCACCGGCCAGCGCCACCGCGTCCGGGGTCGCCATGGCCTGGGCCGCGAACAGGTCCGCCAGAGACACGTCCGGAGTGCGGACCGTCAAGTCGTTCCACCCGTACACCACCTGCTCACGCTCGACGGAGTCCAGGACGTCCACAGTGGACACGGCCGCGGACGGGTCCGACAGGACGGCCTCAAGGACCCGGACCCACCAGCGGGCGATCGACGCGACCGTCCCCGCCTCGAACAGGTCGACGGAGCCGGTCAGCATGCCCCACATGCCGGCGGCGGTGCCGTCGGTGTCGAACGTCTCGACCACGTTCCAGTCGAGGTCGAACTTCGCGACGGTCATCTCGGCAGCGGCCGCCGAGTCGCCGGCGTGGACGCCGGGCAGGTCGAGGGCCGCTTCGGTGTTGTTCTGGACGGTCAGCATGACCTGGAAGAGCGGGTGCCGGGCGAGCGACCGGACCGGCGACAGCTCCTCCACCAGCCGCTCGAACGGCACGTCCTGATGCTCGAACCCGGCCAGAGACGCCTCCCGCACCCGGCCGAGCAACTCCGCGAACGTCGGATCCCCGGACACGTCCGTCCGCATGACGAGCGTGTTGACGAAGTAGCCCACGAGATCGTCCAGGGCCTGGTCGGTCCGGCCGGCGACCGCGGCACCGATCGGGACGTCCGTCCCGGCACCGAGCTTCGACAGCAGCACCCCGAGGCCGGCCTGCAGCAGCATGAACACGGTGACGCCCTGGGCGCGGGCGAGGTCGAGGAGCCGGGCGTGCAGGTCGGCCGGCAGGTGGACGGGCACGACGTGCCCGCGGTGGGTGGCGACGGCGGGGCGGCGCCGGTCGGCGGGGAGGGTCAGCTCCTCGGGCAGGTCGGCGAGGGCCTGCCGCCAGTAGGTCACCTGCCGCGAGATGACGCTGTGCGGGTCGTCCTCGGACCCGAGGAACTCGCGCTGCCAGAGGGCGTAGTCGGCGTACTGCACCGGCAGCGGCTCCCACGCGGGGGCCTGCCCGGCGAGGCGGGCCTGGTATGCCGTCGACAGGTCGGCGGCGAGGGGCCCCATCGACCAGCCGTCGCCGGCGATGTGGTGCATGACGACGACGAGGGTCCGCTCGCCGGTGCCGTCGGCGAACAGCCACGCGCGGATCGGGACGTCCGCGGCGAGGTCGAACGCGTGCTGTGCGGCCGCTTCGACGGTCGCCGCGAGGTCGGCGGGCGGCACGTCGGCGAGCTGGAGCTGCCAGTCGAGGTCCGCCAGCGGGATCACCCGCTGAAAGGGGCGCCCGTCGACGGCCGGGAAGACGGTGCGGAGCACTTCGTGCCGGCCGAGGACGTCGCGGAGCGCGGCGCCGAGCGCGGCCGCGTCGACGTCGCCGGAGAGCGCGAGGACCATCGGGACGTTGTGGGTGGCGCTGGGGCCTTCGAGCTGCCGGAGGAACCAGAGCCGCTGCTGGGCGAACGACAGCGGGACGCGTTCGGGCCGCTCCCACGGCACGAGCGCCGACCGGGCCGCTCCGGCGCCGGACAGCCGCTCGGCGAGCCCGGCCGGGGTCGGGACCTCGAACAGGGTGCGGATGGACAGGTCGATGTCGAGGGCGGCGCGGACGCGGCTGATCAGGCGGACGGCGAGGAGCGAGTGGCCGCCGAGGGCGAAGAAGTCGTCGTCGACCCCGACGGCGTCGACGTCGAGGACCTCGGCGAACGCCTGGCAGAGTGCTTCTTCGCGGGCGTTGGCCGGGGCGCGCCGCGAGCCGGTGGCCGTGACGTCAGGTGCGGGCAGGGCCTTGCGGTCGAGCTTGCCGTTGACGGTCAGCGGCAGCGCGTCGAGGACGACGAACGCGGACGGCACCATGTACTCCGGCAGTCGCGTCGCCGCGAACTCCCGCAACTGCCCGGCCGACCCGACGACGTAGGCGACGAGCTGCTGGCCGTCGCGGACCGTCACCGCGACCTGGTCGACGTCGGGGTGGGCGGCGAGGACCGCCTCGATCTCGCCGGGCTCGATCCGGAACCCGCGGATCTTCACCTGCTCGTCGGCGCGGCCGACGTAGACGAGGTTCCCGTCCACGGTCCACCGCACCATGTCACCGGTCCGGTACAGCCGGCCGGACCCGAACGGGTTCGCCACGAACCGCTCCGCCGTCAGCCCGGCCCGGCCGGCGTATCCGCGCGCCAGACCGGCACCCGCCACGTACAGCTCGCCGGCGACGCCAGCCGGGACGGGCTGGAGGTGAACGTCGAGCACGTAGGCCCGGGCGTTGAGGATCGGCCCGCCGATGGTCGGCACGTCACCGGCCGTAAGCGGCGCGGACATCGACGCGCACACCGTCGTCTCGGTCGGGCCGTACGCGTTCACGAACCGGCGGCCCGGCGCCCACCGGGCGACCAGGTCGGCGCTGAGCGCCTCGCCCGCCGACACGACCGTCGACACCGACGCCAGGTCGGCCGGGATCCCGGGCTCGGTCCCTGCGGCGCCGCTGCCCACCGCCGACGCCGGCACCGCCG
>NZ_JBFAJA010000197.1:0-3857 GCF_040654975.1 Dactylosporangium sp. NPDC050588
CGTCGTAGCCCATCGCCAGCGAGAACAGCCATTCCCGTGAACAGAGGTGCTCGGCGACCCGCCGATCGGCGGGTCGCGACCAGCCATGCGTATGCGTGATCGTGGCGCATCCTCGACCGGGGTCGGGAGCGGTCGAGACGACAAGCCAATCGTAGGCCACTGGGGTTCGACAGCGCACGAGCGATGCACCGGCCCCTCGTTCGGGGTTCGTCACCCGAAACCGACCCGGTACACCTGGCGTCGGTTCCCGCGGCTGCGGCACTGGTCTTGTACGGAACGATCACCGGGCGCTGCGCGGTACCGTCGAGACGCCACCGTCGTGGCGACCTGACCGCCGCCGGATCAGACGGCGGCGGTCACGCGATCGCTGCACGTTGCAGGGACGGTCGAAGCACCCGAGGAGCGAAACGCATGGAGTTCGACGTAACGGTCGAGAGCCCCAAGGGAACGCGCAACAAGTACGAGGTGGACCGCCGCACCGGCAGAATCCGGCTGGCCCGCACCCTGTTCACCGCCACTCAGTACCCGGAGGATTACGGCTTCATCGAGCACACCCTCGGCGGGGACACCGACCCCCTCGATGCGCTCGTGCTGGTCCGGGAACCCACCTTCCCGGGCTGCCAGATCCGCTGCCGGGCGTTCGGCATGTTCCGGATGCGCGACGCGAGAGGCCCGGATCCGAAGGTGCTCTGCGTCCCGACCGCCGACCCGCGGCTGGCATACCTGGTGGACCTGCCCGACCTGGAGCACTTCCACAAACTGGAGATCCAACACTTCTTCGAGATTTACCAGGATCTCGAACCGGGCAAGGCCATCGACACCGAGCACGGCGTCTGGGCCGACCGTGCCGAGGCCGAAGCGGAGGTCGCCCGATCACACCGGCGCGCTGTCCGCGTCGCAGCGGTCGTCGACGATCCAGGTTCACCGTGACCAGTTGATCGATGCCGGGAACGATGAAGGTCGGGCCGGGACCGCGGCTGCGTGGACTCGGCCGAAGCGGAAACAGCACACCGCCTCCGAATTGCCGAGCAATACGGACCGAGCGCGCCGCGTTGATCAGGCCGAGGAAACCGACGGCGACGAGCGCGCGAATAGGACGGGCCGGAACGGCCCCGTGGCGTTTACAGGTCAACTTCCTTCTTTCCCTGCGCGTTTACGCCTGTTCGTGGCCAAAGGCGATGACGCTGACCCGCCGCGGTGAGGCTTCGTTGCTGGACGGGCCAGAAGGCAATGGGTCGAGTGCCTTGCAGTTCGCAGCACGTGGGGCGTCTGGCCTGTGGAATCGTCGGCAGCGCCGGCGTGTCGGCCGTGCTGCGTCGGGTAAGGCTGCCCATGCGGGAGGCCCTCACCACCCGCTGCGCCGGGATCGGAGGCACGATCATGAGCGAGACCCAGCGACCGGCGTCGTTGTCGGCCCGGGATGTGTTGTATGAGGCGGCGCGTGTAGCCTGCCTGGCCCCGTCGATCGCGAACTCCCAGCCGTGGCGCTGGCGTATCCGCGGCGACACCCTCGAACTACACGCGGACCGCGCGCGCCAGTTGACCGACGCCGACCCCCAGGGCCGGTCGATGATCATCAGCTGCGGTGCGGTCCTGCATCATGCCACCGTCGTGCTCGCCGTCCTCGGCGCCGCGGCCACAGCCGAACGGATCAACGACCCAGCCGACCCCGACCTGCTCGCCAGACTGACGCTGACCGGCACCCACCAAGTGACAGCCGAAGACATGCGTCTACACCATGCCCTGCGCACACGTTGCACCGACCAGCGCCCGTTCCTGGGCATCGGACCGCTACCGGACGAGGTGATCGACCTGCTGCGCCACGCCGCCGAACCGTTCGAGGTCAGCACGCACGCACTCGACCCGCCACAGGCGGACCTCCTCGCCCTCGCCGCACGGTCAACGGCGACAGCCGAGCAACACGAGATGCCGATCTGGACGACCCGCCCGGACGCAACGATCCGCGACGATGTACCGAAGACGGCGGCCGCATCGGTAGGCGACTACGCGCCCGGCGCGACCCCGGGTCTGGCTCCCGGGCCCGGGGACGACCGGTATACGACCTACCTCGCGTTCACGACCACACACGACACCAGGGCGGACTGGCTGCGCACGGGCGAAGCGCTCAGCGCCGTCCTGCTCACCGCCACAACCATCGGACTGGCGTCGTCGGTGATGAGCGATGTGGTCGAGGCTCCGGATGCGCGGGCGACCCTGCGCGAGGTGGTCGCACCGGCCGAGTATCCACAGCTGACCGTCCGGTTCGGCGTGAACGAGAGCGCCCCCGCAGCACCGCTGACACCGCGCCGCCCATACGACGAGGTCATCGAGGTCGTCCCGATGAGATAACCCATGCCGGACCCCTGTCCACCCGTACGCATCGAAATTTGAGCTTCCAAGCCTGCGGCCCGACGGCGATGCCACCGGTGTCATCGCGACAGCTGACGAATTGCCATCTGACCAGGAGCAGCTCGCTAACCACCGGGTCTCGATCACCCAACCGCAGCCATCCCTGAAGAACGCACAGGTGTGCCACTCCAGCAATTCCCGCATCGCGCGCAACACCGTGGTGAGCATGACCACGATGGCGTGCATCGCTGTGTCGCTGTTGTCTTCATGCGGCCGGCTGGTGACGCGGGTCCGGTCTGAACGCCGAACCGTCGGTCGATCGCGTTGTGCTCCGGTGACGTTCGGATGTTCGCCAACCTGACGAGTACGTAGAACGGCCGAGCGGGTCCTGCGGCACACGAACTGTTCTCACAGTCGTTGCGGTTGCGGCTGTCCGACCGCCACCGGCCCGCGTCGGCCGTCGTTGTTGCGGCGGCCACATGAGGAGTAGCATTACTAACAGTCATTTTGATCTAGCGTTCGGTTGCCACGGGTCATGGGTCCAGACGCTGATGTGACGTTTGCTACGCCGAGTTGCGGCTGCGAGCCAAAGCCATGGCGACGTGATCGGCGGGCCGCACGGGCCGTCACCGGTCACCGGACATCCCTAAGGTGGGCGGCGCAGTGGAGCAGCTGGAGAGGATCTGCATCGACGCTGTGCAGGCACTGTCGGCCTCGGGGGTCGGGGTGAGTCTGATGGCCTCCGACGGCGTTCACGGCATGGCGGCGGCGTCGGACCCGAACACCGCGCGGATCGAGGAGTTGCAGTTCACCTTCGGGGAGGGCCCATGTATCGACGCCGCCGCGGGCGGCCGTCCGGTCCTGGTGCCAGATCTGGCCGACGGGGCGATGCGCCGATGGCCGGTCTACACCGTCGCGGTCCTGGACGCGGGGATCCGGGCGGTGTTCGCGTTTCCGCTGCAGATCGGGGCGGCTCGCCTCGGCGTCCTCGATGTGTTCCGTGCCCGTTCCGGGGCGATGTCCAGGCCGGAACTGGGTCACGCGCTCACTATCGCTGACCAGGTCGTGATGACCTTGTTGGATGGTCAGGAACAGACCACCGGTGTGGACGAGCTGGACGAGGCGTTCGAGCACCGCGCCCAGCTGTTCCAGGCCCAGGGCATGGTGATGCTCCAGTTGGGCATTCCCCTCGCGGAGGCGTTGGTGCGAATCCGGGCCCACGCCTACGCCACCGACCAGCTGTTGAGCGAGGTGGCCGCGGACATCGTGGCACGTCGGCTCTGCTTCGACATCGACGGCGCATGAACACTGCCACGAGCATTGCAGGGAAGGCCAGGAAGCTGTCATGACCACCGTATCCGAACGACGCCTGGCGCGGATCTTCGTCGAGGTCGCCGACACCCTCGTCGGCGGGTTCGATCTGATCGAGTTCATGCAGATGCTCGCCGAACGCGCTGCCGGGCTCATCGACGCTGCCACCGTGGGGCTGCTACTGGCCGACGAGAAGA
>NZ_JBFAJA010000198.1:0-3754 GCF_040654975.1 Dactylosporangium sp. NPDC050588
GGTGATCTCAGCGACCTTGCCGCTGTGCTGGGCCACCAGGTTGAAATACGTCGAGGCCGGCGGCGGCTCGCTCGAACCCGGCACGAACTCCCACCGGCTGGACGACGACGTGGCGTCGGCGGTGAGGCGGCCGCGGGCGGCGAGGTCGCCGTACAGGCCCCACCGCATCCAGTCGACCATGGTCCGCATGGCCACGGTGCTGGTGTTGCCCCAACCAGTGCCGCCGTGGTCGGCGCCGATGAAGGTGAGGAAGCCCTTGGGGGCGGGCATCTCCGAATACGACTGGTGGGCGGAGGAGTACGGGCAGACCTGATCCCGGTCGCCGTGGATGAACAGAACCTTGGCATGGACCGCGCTGCTCGGGCCGCCCATTCTGATGCAGGAGATGGGTACCGCCACTGTGATGCGAGGGTCAGGGTAGGTGGTGAGCAACGCGTTGGTCGTCATGCCGCCCATGGAGTAGCCGGACACGCCGATGCCGGCCGCCGTGTCGATGTGGCCGGCCAGTGGGTCGCTGCCGGTGTTCAGGGCCAGGGTGCGGGTAAGGACCTCTGAGACGTCCTTGGGCAGGTTGCCCTTGGACGCATCGCCGATGCTGGCATTGTGGAAGTTGGGAGCCGGGACGATGAAGCCAGCCGCGACCAGCGGGCGGATCTGCCCAAAACCACCCTGCGGGCTGGCACCGGCGCCGTGTGTGTACTCGCAGACGGGAAACACGCCCGGGGCTACTGGCGCGTCGGTCACGGCGCTACCACCGGCCGCGCCGGTGGCGGGGTAGTACACAGAGGCGGTGATCTGGCGGGTACCGCGCATCCAGGTGTACTGGCGCACACCCACCGCGAACGGGGTGGTCGGCGCCACCCGCTGCGCGACGGCGGTGCCGGCGCTCGCCTGCCAGGTACCGAGCCAGGACGCCGCGCCGACACTCACCGCACCGGCAGCGCCCAGCCTCAGGAAATTGCGTCGTTGCATGAACAAAGCTCCTTGTGTCGATGAGAGGAACGGGTGTCGTACCCGATGCGCAACACCACCGCCGAGGTCCAGGCGATGCCGAGGCGCCATTGCCGGCGCCGCAGCCGTGGCGTGGATGGTCGTCAGGCACCGACCTCGAGGAAGTCCACGTTGGGCAGACCCTCCGCCGTCGTGGGACTGAACCGGATCGTGTTGTTGCCGGCGTTCACCGGGATGGTCACAGTCTTGGTGACCCAGGTGGTCCACGCGCCGGTCCCCTCGAAGGACACCGCCGTCACCGTGGCTCCGTTGACGACCAGGTTCCCCGGACGGACAGTCGCGCCACCGTTGGCGAACCGGACCCCGATTGTCGCCGTACCAGCAGCCGGCGCGTTGACGGTGAACTGGGAGTAGGCCCCGACGGTGTTGTCGGCGTTGCAGAATCCGGTGCCGGAGAACCCGGAGTGATTCGAGTCGATCCTGCCCTGGCACGCCGCTGGGGCGGTCTCCGCCTCGTACCGCTGCGTCGGTGTCGGCTCGCCTGAACCGGCGCGGACGCTCACGCGGTAATTGCCCGAGGCGCTGACGGTCATGTACACGTAGGACCCGTCGCTGCGCGCACTGGTGACTCCGGCACCGGCGGAAAATGTTCCGCGGTCCCAGACACTCGTTCCATTCACGGTGATTGCCGTGTCAGCGCCGGAGGCCGGCACAGCGATGGTGCCGCTGGTCCCGTTCGGGGCGGTGACGTCCATGTCGAATCCATCGCCGGCCGCTCGGCCCCACTTGACCGCCAGCGGCCCGTGCGGGGTGGGTACCTGCCCTGCGGTCCAGCTCAGCGATCCGGGCTGCGGCTGGACGATCCAGGTGGCGTACCCGGCGTCGACCGGCCGGGCGCCCAGCACATAGCGGGTCAGCGCCGAGGTGGGGGCGGACGACCAGCCGTGTGCCAGGCTCGTGCTGCCTTTCTCGATGCTGCCGTCGGGCTTGATGTTCTCCCACATGGTGCCGGTGTAGTTCGGGCCGGGCCTGACCATCTGACCCCAGACATCACTCACCAGCTGCATCCCGCCGGTGGTGTCACCCGTGGACAGCCGGGCGTTGAGCTCGATGCCGGAGATGAACGGGCTGATCAGCGTGGAATAGCCGCTGCCGGAGAAGGGCCGTGGGCCGTGGGTGCCCCACAGGGTGGACTTCAGCTTGGTCAGGATGCCGGGCACGGCACTGGCGGGCGCGACGCCGAACAGGACCGCTTCGGCGTTGGCGTCCTGGGTAACGGTGCCGCGGACCTTGTCGCTGAGATCGTAGACGCCGGTGCTGGAGTTGAAGAGGTTGGCGTTGATCGCGGTGCGCAGGGCCGCCGCCTTGTTCGTGTACTGCGTCGCGAGATCGACCTGACCCGTCTCCCGCGCCAGGTAGGCGGCCTCGATCAGGTTCAGGTAGTACAGCGCGTTGTACGCGGTCACCGCGCCGGTCTTGTTCCCGTCGTACCAGTCCCAGTCCAGGCCGTCGCTGGTGTCGGTGACCAGCAAACCCTGCGAATTGAGCCGCGAGGCGTTCCAGCCGAGTTGACGCTGCACGACCGGAAACTGCGACCGGACGAAGGCGAGGTCACCGGTGGCGCGGTAGTAGTCGGCCAGGTCCGGGGCGAAGTACAGCGAGTAGCTCGTCGAGTAGCACGCGGTCGTACCCGGGATCAGCGGACCAGTGTGCACCGGGGACTGCGGTGCCAGACACCCGGTGACGAAGCCACTGCTGAGCTGGTAGCTGCCGAGCAGCCGGATGGACTGCTTGAGATAGTCGTTGCCGTTGCTCCCCAGGCTGACGTAGTTCGTCGGGCCCTCCACATAAATGTCACCGATCCAGACGTTGCGGTCTCGCTTGGCCCCGTCCAGGATCAGCGGCAGCTGGTTGATGCCCCCCGTTCCCGGGGGCAGCATGCTGAGCTGGTTGGTGTAGGCGCCGGCGTACCAGATCTTGTTCAGCTCGTCGGAGCTGGACACGAAGTACCCCTGGTATTCGTTTGCCGTCGCGCGGTAGGCGCTGAACCGGATGCCGACCGCGCTGAGCGTGACCGACCCGGGGGAGGTCAGCGCGATCCGTTGGAACCGCTCGCCGCCCTGGATCAAGCTGTGGTTGATCGTCCCGGCCCCGCGGACGGTGTAGTTGTTGGCCCTGGACCTGTCCCCCGCGTTGAAGGCGCCACCGCCATCACCGTTGGCGCCGATGTACTGGCTTCCCTCGCTGTAGGAGGCGCGCAGCACCGGGTTGCCGCTCTGTGCGGCCACCGTGAAATACGGGAAGCCACCGACATTCTTGCCGTAGTCCAGGATGATCACGGGAGCGGGCCCGCCGGACACCATGGTCAGCTTGGCGCTGCCGCTCCCACCCGTGACCAGCGCGCCCGCGTTGGTGACGTTTCCCGACGTGCTCACCACGGCAACCGGGGTCACGTTCGGCGTGGCCGGTCCCAGCACGTACTGCTGCCAGTTGGGGTTCGCCGGCCAGGGCACGGCATCCGCTGCGGCGGACCGGCCGAGGCTCAACGTCGCCGCGGCCAGCGCCACCACCACAAATGCGGCGAGCCCTGCGCTCCGGCGGCGAGTCACCCGCCGGGCTGTCGAATGTGCGTCTGGCACGTAGCGCCCTTTCTGTCGCCACCGCGTTGAGACGTTTCAACGTGGTGTGCCGGGTCGGGAAGCCGCTGGGCCGGCACGCCGCACCGCCGTCGGCGGTGCGGCGTCCACCTGTGTGGTTAGACGGCCCTGCGGGTGAAGCGCTGGTTGGGGTTGCCGGAGTAGGC
>NZ_JBFAJA010000199.1:0-3687 GCF_040654975.1 Dactylosporangium sp. NPDC050588
GTGCGCCGGTGCTGCGGGAGTTGACGGTGCAGGCCCCGCTCGTGCTGGACGGGGCTGTCGAGGTGCAGACGGCGGTGAACGCCGACCGGCAGGTCGCGATCTACTCGCGCGCTGCTGATGACGAGCCCTGGACCTGCCACGCCACCGGCGCGCTGGACCAGGAGCGCCCGCTGGCGCACTCCGTCGAGTGGCTGCCGGCCGACGCGGTGCCCCTTTCCACTGCTGATCTCTACGACCGGCTGGCTGAGCGTGGCTACGAGTACGGGCCGGTGTTCCAGGGCGTCCGGGCGGCGTGGGAAGCCGGCGACGAGCTCTACGCCGAGGTCGAGCTGCCGCCATCGGAGCACGGCCGGGCCGCGGGGTCCACGATCCACCCCGCGCTGCTGGACGCGGCCACACACATGGCCGGCGCGCGTGCCGCTCGGGATGAAGACGCACCGGTATTGCTGCCCTTCGCGTGGCAGGACGTTGCCGTGTACGCCACGGGCGCGACCAGGGTCAGGGTGCGGATGCGTGTGGATGGCGCGAGTCTGTCGTTGACGTTGACCGACGTGGATGGGGCGTTGGTGGCGACGGTGGGGTCGTTGGTGTTGCGGGCGTTGTCGGAGCGGTTGTCGGTGGCGCCGGTTCGGGATCTGTACACCGTTGACTGGGTGGAGGTCGGCCGTGCTGGTGAGGCGGAGGCTGACCTGCCGGTGTGGGATTGCGCCGGTGTCGGGTTGGCTGACGTCCTGACGGGTGTGCAGCAGCGTTTGGCCGCCGACGAGCAGCGTTGGGTGGTGCTGGTTCCGGACAGTCAGGATCGTCCGGAGCGGGCGGCGGTGTGGGGTCTGCTGGCATCGGCGCAGTCGGAGCATCCGGATCGTCTTGTGTTGGTGGATGCGGTTGATGCGGGGGTGGCGCGGGCGGCGGTGGCGGTGTGTGACGAGCCGCAGTTGCGTGTGGACGGTGACGGTGGTGTTCGGGTGCCGCGTCTGGTGCGTGCGGCCCCGGGTGGTGGCGATGTTGACTTCGGCACTGGCCCGGTGTTGATCACTGGCGGCACGGGGACACTTGGCGGGTTGCTGGCGCGGCATCTCGTTGACGCATATGGCGTGACTGATCTGGTGTTGGTGTCGCGGCGCGGCCTGGCCGCCGGCCGGTTGGGTGAGGAGCTGCCGCAGGCGCGGATCGTCGCCTGTGACGTGTCGGATCGGGAGGCGTTGAAGGCGCTGTTGGAGGAGTGCAGGCCGAGTGCTGTGATCCATGCGGCCGGTGTCCTGGACGACGCGACCGTGGCGAACCTGACCGAGTCCCAGTTGGAGGCGGTGTTCAGTGCGAAGGCTGTCGCGGCAAGGCACTTGCATGAGCTGACCGATGGGTTGAGTGCGTTCGTGTTGTTCTCTTCGGCGTCGGGTGTGTTCGGTTCGGCGGGGCAGGCGAACTACGCCGCCGCGAACGCGTACCTGGATGCGCTGGCCCGCCAACGGCGTGCGCAAGGCCTGCCGGCGCAGTCGCTCGCCTGGGGATTCTGGGACAGCGAAAGCGCGATGACCGGCTCCGCGGACCGCGAACGCCTGGAGCGGTCCCGCGTACTACCGATCGGCAACGAGCTCGGGCTGCGGCTGTTCGACGCCGCGATCCGGGTGGATGCGCCCGCCGTGGTGCCGGTACGGCTGCGGCTGACCGGCACCCAGGCAGTCCCGCCGTTGCTGTCGCGGCTGGTCCCGGCGACCCGGACCACGGCCGCCGCGGCCACGCGGGACACGGCGTGGGCGCAGCGCCTCAGCGGACTCGACGTGGACCGCCGCCGCGCGGAGGTCCTGCGGCTGGTGTGCGCACAGGCGGCCGCGGTGCTCGGCTTCCCCGGCGAGGACCGGATCGAGCCCGGTTCGGCCTTCCGGGAGATGGGGTTCGACTCGCTGACCGCCGTGGAACTTCGCAACCGCGTGGCGGCGCAGTCGGACGTGCGCCTGCCGGCGACGCTGGTCTTCGACTATCCGTCGCCCGTGGCGCTGGCCGCGCACCTCGACGAGCTGATGTTCGGCGGGCCGCGGACCGTGGCCGTACCGGCGACGATGACCACGACGCAGGACGATCCGATCGTGGTGGTCGAGATGGCCTGCCGGTTCCCCGGCGGCGTGTCGTCCCCCGAGGACCTGTGGCAGCTGCTCACCGACGGCGCCGACGCGATCGGTGGCCTGCCCACCGATCGGGGCTGGGACCTGGCGTCGCTCTACGACCCGGCCGGGGCGAAGCCGGGAACCGCCTACACCCGGCACGGTGGCTTCCTCGCAGGCGCCGCGGACTTCGACGCGGACCTGTTCGGGATTTCGCCGCGTGAGGCGCTTGCGATGGATCCGCAGCAGCGGTTGTTGTTGGAGGTGTCGTGGGAGGTGTTGGAGCGGGCGGGTATTGATCCGTTGTCGTTGCGTGGCAGCCGGACCGGGGTGTTCACCGGTTTGATGTACCACGATTACGGCTCGCGGGTGCGGTCGGTGCCGGCGGAGTTGGAGGGGTACTTCACCAACGGGAACGCGGGGAGTGTCGCGTCGGGGCGGGTGGCGTATTCGTTCGGGTTCGAAGGGCCGGCGGTCACGGTGGATACCGCTTGCTCGTCGTCGTTGGTGGCGTTGCATTTGGCGGTGCAGGCGTTGCGGTCGGGCGAATGCGACCTCGCGCTCGCCGGCGGCGCATCGGTCATGGCGACGCCGAGTGTGCTGGTCGAGTTCTCCCGGCAGCGCGGCCTCGCCGAGGACGGCCGCTGCAAGTCGTTCGCAGCGGCGGCCGACGGCACGGGCTTCTCCGAGGGCGCCGGGGTACTGCTCGTCGAGCGGCTGTCGGACGCCCGGCGCAACGGGCATCGAGTGCTGGCAGTGGTACGCGGCTCCGCGGTGAACCAGGACGGCGCGTCGAACGGTTTGACGGCGCCGAACGGCCCCTCACAGCAGCGGGTGATCCGCCAGGCACTGGCCTCGGCCGGTCTGTCGGCTGCGGACGTGGATGTGGTGGAGGCGCACGGCACGGGCACCCGGTTGGGTGATCCGATAGAGGCTCAAGCTGTCCTCGCCACGTACGGTCAGGATCGGGAACAGCCGGTCCTGCTGGGGTCGGTCAAGTCGAACATCGGGCACACGCAGGCCGCCGCCGGGGTGGCCGGCGTGATGAAGATGATCCTGGCGATGCGGCACGGACTCGTGCCCCAGTCGCTGCACATCGATACGCCGACGCCGGAGGTGGACTGGTCGGCCGGCGCCGTCGAACTGGTCACGACGACCAGCACGTGGCCGGAGACGGGACGTCCGCGTCGGGCGGGTGTGTCGTCGTTCGGTGTCAGCGGCACCAACGCCCACATCATCGTGGAACAGGCTGCCGAGGAGCCGGATCCGGTCGTCTCGTCTGATGGTCCTGCGGTGTGGTTGTTGTCGGCGCGTTCTCGTGAGGCGTTGCAGGCGCAGGTTGGGCGTCTTGCGGCGTTTGTTGAGCGGCGGCCTGAGGTGTCGGCGCATTCGATCGCTGTGGGTTTGGCGCGGCGGGCGTTGTTGCCGTATCGCGCGGTCGCCGTCGATGGAGTGCTGGACGGCTTGGAGTTGCCGGTGGTGCCGGCGTCGCCGGGTGGTGTGGTGTGGGTGTTCTCTGGTCAGGGTTGGCAGTGGGAGGGTATGGCCCGCCGGTTGTTGGCGGAGTCGCCGGTGTTCGCCTCGGCGA
>NZ_JBFAJA010000200.1:0-3503 GCF_040654975.1 Dactylosporangium sp. NPDC050588
GCCAAGGGCGTCGCCGGCCTGGTCACATTCGAGCGCGCCTATCTCGATCAGGTCCGCCTCGACCGGCTGATCGGGCGCGCCGATGTGGTGCTGCTGCCGTACGACGCTCCCGACCAGGCAACCTCGGGCGTGCTTGTCGAGGCGCTGGCGGCGCACAAACCCGTCATCGCCACTGCCTTTTCCCATGCGCAGGAGCTGCTCAGCGACGGTGCCGGCCTCCTCGTGCCACACCGGGACCCTGCGGCGATCGGCGCCGCGCTCAAGCGCGTACTCACCGAACCCGATCTGGTCGCCGACATGTACGACAAGGCCCGACAGATCGCGCAGGGCACGCAATGGAGCGCCGTCGCCGCGCGCTACCGCACGCTCGCCGCGACACTGCTGAGCCGGACGCCGGTTCCGCTGTGACCAGGACAGCATCCGGCGTCGCCGACTGAGCACGCGGGCTGCTGGTGGCCCGCGCCACCCCCCGCGTCCCGGACGCAATGATCGCCGCGCGTCGCCTGGAGCGCACTTCCGTGCTGCGCGAAGGCACGCTCGCTTCCGAGAGGAGGCCCGCATGACCGATGGCACTCGCAACCACGCCGTGCGGCTGGAGCTACGCGCCATGTTCCCGACTCCTGCGACCACGCTCGACGGTGCGTGGTGTCCACGCAGCCGGGACAGCGCCGGCGAACTCATCGCGCTCATCGACGCGCTGGACGCCTGGCAGGCGCCGGTCAGGCTGCTCATGCTCAATCCTCAAGGTCGGCGCGGCCATCCCCAGCGGATCGACGCGCTGACCGAAGCGTCCGGATCGCCTGGATACCTATGCTCGACCGGTCCGTCGTGATCGGCGCGACCGCTCGTGGCCTTCGGATCGACCTGCATCTGATGGCGCCAGCAGGACGCCGATTGGCTCGGCGCGATCCCGGATCCGGTGACCCGCTGAGCCCGCGCCACCCCGCCGCCCGCACGACGCGGACCCGACGTGCGATTCGTTCAGCGTCATGCGCCATTCAGGCTCGGACGCGGCACGGTCGTCAACCGCAGACCGCTGGGCAACTCCTCGATCTCGAAACGTTCGGCCTGGCCGTTGTCGGGCAGCATGGCATCGTAGAGCTCGCCGTTACTGATCTCGATCGTGCCGCCGGCACGGTCGATCAGCACGCTCAGCACTGCCCGCAAGTTGACGTCGCTGAGATACCGCACGAAATACCGCCTCAGCTCAGAAAACGCTCGGTGCCGGGCGGTACATGATGTGCCGTCCTCCGTCGATCCTACTCACGATCACGCCATTTGCTCGAACCGTCATGCCGGCCGCCTTCCGGCCTCGCTCCGGTTCTGCCACCCCGGAACGAGCCGCGTACGGCGGCCGCACCTTCCTGCAGCATGTTGGCCCGGGTGCCGTCGCCCTGATGTGGTACGGTCATGGGGTCGCAGTTGTGCGTACCGAATACTTTGCCAGCACCTGGTGGGTATCTGATCCCACGGGTGCCTTTTTGTTTGGTGCCGTTTCGAATTGAACTTTCACAACTCGACGCCGGGACAATTATCCTGGTCCCGAATTCCGACTTCCAAGGAGCAACATGACGACCGGTACAGTGAAATGGTTCAATGGCGAAAAGGGTTTCGGGTTCATCACTCCCGACGGTGGCGGCTCCGACCTGTTCGCCCACTACTCGGCGATCGCGTCGAGCGGCTTCCGCAGCCTTGACGAGAACCAGCGCGTCGAGTTCGACATTGCCCAAGGCGCCAAGGGCGCGCAGGCCGCGAACATCCGCATCCTCTGAACCTCCTGGCCGGCGCGTGACGCTTGCCGCGGCACGTCCGGCACCCACCGCCGTGGATCGCCGGCCGGGTTCGTCGCTCTCCTGCTCAGGAGTTGAGGTAGGTGAGAACGGCGCGGACCCGCCGGTCGTCATCATCGGAGGGCGGCAGGTCGAGCTTGGCGAGGAAGCTGTTGATGTGTTCGCTCACGGCCTTCCCGGTGATCCCGAGCTTGGCCGCGACCGCGGAGTTGTTACGGCCCTCGGCCGTCTCACCAGCACCCCGCGCTCCCGGGCGCTGAGCACCGCCAACGGCTCCCGGCAGGCAAACAGCTGGGAGATCACGTCCGGATCCATCGCCGTGCCGCCAGCGGCGACGCGGTGCACGGCGTCGACGAACTCCCCGATGTTGGACACTCTGTCCTTGAGCAGGTAGCCCACGCCGCCGTGCGGAGCGGCGAGCGCTTCGCGCGTAGAGCGGCTCCACGTGCCTGGGAGAGCGTCGGCGGCCCCGGCATCCGGGTCCGGGCCGAGCCGTCCCTCGGCGAGCAGTTCATGGTAGGCGTCGAAACGCTGTTCGATGCCATTGGCCGGTTCGCGGCGAGGGGGCCACGCGGCTGGTCGAGCGGCGTGAATGCTGTTCAGGCTGACATTCGCAGTGTCCGGTCGACGGCAGGGCTGGCGTTGCGCAGTACCACGTCGGTGCCGCCGCTGCGGGCGCTGCGCCGGCATGCGTCGAGCGCGCCGACCGCCGTGGTGTCGATGTACGTGACGGACTGCAGGTCGATATTCACGAGCGCGGGTCGCTGCTGGTCCACGATGTGGTTGATCGTGTCGCACAGGGATCCGATGGTGGTGTGTTCCACGGTGCCGCGGACGGTGACGACGACTGCACCACTGTGCTCGATGCTGCTGCTGACGGAGAAGGTCACCGCGCATCGACTCGATCGGGCCGCTCCGCGGCCGCCGGCGCGGGTTCGGCACCGGTGGCCGGCCCGCAGGATTTCGCCTCGGCGAGGGTCCGGAACACCGGGAACAGCCTGTGCAGGTTGAGCAGCCGCAACGAGTCCCGGATCTGCTGTGTCGCGCCGACGAGGCACACGGTGATGGATTGGCGGTGCGCCTGGACCAGCACGTCGAGGGCGCCGGAGTCCAGCCGTGCCGCTCGGGTGACGTCGATGACGAGGCGTTGCGCCCCGCCGGGGAGGTCGAGGACGAGGTCGCGCAGGCGGGCGTTGACGAGCAGGTCGGGTGAGCCCGTCAGGGTGACGACGGTGGTGTCCGCGACCCGGGTGACCCTCAGGCGCCGCGACTCGCGGGCTGCCGGCACGCAGCGTTCACGGGTCAGCGCCTGCTCGACCATCCGCGGCGGCGGGGGCGTGCGGGTGCAACGCCCGCAGGTGTGCGGCCCGGTCGCGAGGTCGTCACCGGTCCAGCCGTCCTGGCTGAACAGGCTCCACGCGACGGCCCAGTCGCCCATGGTCGGGGCGAGGTTGGTGACCAGCTGGCCGCAGCCGTCGCAGGCGAGGGTGAAGTTCGTGCTGTCGAGACTGAGCAACGCCGTCAATCGTGACCCCAATCGGACCAAGTGGACATGGCTCCACCATGCGTGGAGTGCATGGCAGCCGTCCCGCGGATTGATGACAGTTCTTTGACAGTTCTCCCCGTCCTAAGGGCGGGGATTCCCTGGGTCGCCCCAGGGGGTTCCTGCTTCACCGACGACTGCCCCGTCCGAGAGGACTCTCGTTGAGGTCT
>NZ_JBFAJA010000201.1:0-3307 GCF_040654975.1 Dactylosporangium sp. NPDC050588
CCCGCCCGCTCCAACACCTCCCACGACACCTCCAACAACAACCGCTGCTGCGGATCCATCGCAAGCGCCTCACGCGGCGAAATCCCGAACAGGTCGGCGTCGAAGTCGGCGGCGTCGTACAGGAACCCGCCTTCGCGTGCCGACACCGAGCCCGGCAGTTTCCCGGTCGGGTCGAACCGGGCCAGCCGCTGCCAGCCCCGGTCGGCCGGGAAGCCGGCGATGGCGTCGCCCTCGTGTTCCAGCAGCGCCCAAAGGTCCTCGGGGGACCGCACCCCGCCGGGGAATCGGCAGGCCATGCCGACGATCGCGATCGGCTCGGTCGCCGCGTCGAGCAGCCGGCGGTTGTGCATGCGCAGCCGCTCGTTTTCCTTCAGCGACGAGCGCAGCGCCTCGACGAACTGTTCCTGCGACGTGTTCATCCGTTCTCCACCCCGTGCCGTCGGATCAGGACGATGTCTGTTGAGCGGCGAGCCGCAGCAGGCTCTCCGCGTCGAGATCGTCGATGGACTCACCCGGCTCGGCCGGGTCGTCGGCGCCGGCCAGCCGCAACACCAGGTCGAGCAGTCCGGAGCTCCGGAGCCGGGTCATCGGGATGCCGGCCAGCATCCGCCGGAACTCGCGTTCCTCGGCCTCCTCGGGCGTCTCCGCGTCCGGTCCGAGCCCCAGCGCCGTGCACAGATGGCCGGCGACGGCGGCCGGGGTGGGATGGTCGAACACGAGCGTGGCCGGCAGGCGCAGCCCGGTCTCGGCGCCGAGCCGGTTGCGCAGCTCGATGGCGAGCAGCGAGTCGAAGCCGAGGTCCTTGAACGCCTGGTCGGCGCCGACTGCCGAGCCCGGCCGGTGGCCGAGCACCCGTCCGACCAGCGACCGTACGGTGTCGAGGACGCGCTCGCGCTGCGCCTGCGGCTCCAGGTGGGCGAGCTGCTCGGCGAGGCCGCCGGGGGTTCCCTCGGCGGCGACGGCCCGTCGGCTCGTGGTCAGCAGACCGGAGAGCACCGTCTGCCCGGCGCCCCGGGTCAGGTCCAGCTTCACGGGCACGAGCACCGGTGCGCCCGAGCTGAGGGCCGCGTCGAACAGTGCCAGACCGTGCTCGTCGCTCATCGGCACGACGCCGTTGCGGACCAGCCGGTGACGGTCGGCGCTGTTGAGCCGCCCGGTGAGTTCGCTGTTCTGCAGCCAGTGCCCCCAGGCGAGTGACTGCGCCGGGAGTCCCTGTGCGCGCCGCTGCCGGGCCAGCGCATCCAGATACGCGTTCGCCGCCGCATAGTTGGCCTGCCCCGCAGCGCCGAACACCGCCGACGCCGACGAGAACAACACGAACGCACTCAACCCATCGGTCAGCTCATGCAGGTATTGGGCGGCGACCGCCTTCGCACTGAACACCGCTTCCAACTGGGACTCGGTCAGGTTCGCCACGGTCGCGTCGTCCAGGACACCGGCCGCATGGATCACCGCACTCGGCCGGCACTCGTCCAACAGCGCCTTCAACGCCTCCCGGTCAGACACGTCACAGGCGACGATCCGCGCCTGCGGCAGGTCCTCACCCAACCGTGCGGCACCCGGCGCGTCCGGACCGCGACGGGACACCAACACCAGCTCGGAAACGCCGTATGCGTCGACCAGATGCCGCGCCAGCAACCCGCCGAGCGTCCCCGTACCACCAGTGATCACCACAGGGCCGGTGCCGAAATCGACCTTGTCCTCCCCCGGTGCGGCCCGCACCAGACGCGGCACCTGTACTCGACCGTCGCCGTCGACACGCAGCTGCGGCTCGTCACACACCGCCACAGCGGCCCGCGCCGTCCCCGCATCAGCCGCATCCACCAACACGAAACGATCCGGATGCTCCGACTGCGCCGACGCCAGCAAACCCCACGCCGCCGCCCGCTCCGGACGAGCCTGGCTGTCCGGGACCAGCACCAGCCAGCGCTGCTCGTCGGCGGCCAGGCGCTGCTGCACACCTGTCAACACCTCGCGCAGGGCGACGTCCGTGCAGTCCCACACCGGACTGTCGTCCTGCGCCTCACTGACCTGGCCGGCCTCCTGCCAGTCGAGGGCATACAGATCCCGGATCGCCCGGGTCGGCAGCCGGTCGGGCAGCTCCCGCATGAGCAGCGACCCGATCGAGGCGATCGGCCCCCCGTCCGTGTCGGTCAGCGTCAACGTCACGGTGTCGCCGTCGGCGCGCAGCTTCACCCGCACCCTGGTCGCGCCGGTCGCGTGCACGGCCACGTCCTGCCAGGCGAACGGCAGCAGCACCGGCGCTCCGCCATAGGGCGAGTTCTGCAGTGCGGCAGCGTGCAGGGCAGCATCCAACAGCGCCGGGTGGATCGTGCGTCCGGCGGCCCGCCCGTGCTCCGACGACGGCAGCTCAACTTCTGCGTAAAGGTCGTCGCCAGCCGACCACGCCGCTCGCAGACCCTGGAACACCGGCCCGTACTCATAGCCACGCTCAGCGAGCCGGTCATAGAGGTCATTTGTCGGTACCGGCGTCGCGTCGGCGGGCAGCCACTCGATGGTGGGTGCCACTGGGCTCTCCTGGTCCAGTAGGCCGGTGGCGTGGCAGGTCCAGGGTTCGTCATCAGCCGCGCGCGAGTAGATCGCGACCTGCCGGTCGGCGTTCACCGCCGTCTGCACCTCGACAGCCCCGTCCAGCACCAACGGAGCCTGCACCGTCAACTCCCGCAGCACCGGAGCACCGACCAGGTCACCCGCGTTGATGGCCCAGTCCACGAACTGCGTCCCCGGCACCAGCACCGTCCCGTGCACGGCGTGGTCGGCCAGCCACGGCTCCCGGCTGGCCGAGACCTTGGCCGTGACCACCACGCCACCATCAGCCAGCCGCACCGGCAAACGGTCGTCGGCGGGCTCGAGCCAGTAACGCTGCCGCTGGAACGGATACGTCGGCAGCTCAGCAGGTGCGACGGCCGGCAGCACCGACGACCAGTCCACCGCAGTCCCGGCCGTGTGCAACACCGCCGCAGCCCGCAGCACATCAACCAAACCGCCACTGTCCCGCTTCAACGTCCCCGTCACCGTGCAGTCATCAACCGTGGCCACGATCCCCGGCAACAACACCGGATGCGCAGACACCTCCAAGAACCGCCGCAACCCGTCACCCGCAGCTGCGCGCACCGCAGCCTCAAACCGGACCTCAGCCCGCAGATTCCTGTACCAATAGCCGGCGTCCAACCCGACCGGATCAACCAACCCACCGGTCACCGTCGAATACCACGGCACCTCAGCAGCCCGGAACTCCACCACACCCAGACGGTCCTTCAGCACCGCCTCAACAGCCTCCACCTGC
>NZ_JBFAJA010000202.1:0-3299 GCF_040654975.1 Dactylosporangium sp. NPDC050588
GCGACGCCGGCGGCGGCCTGGGTGTGGCCGAGGTTCGACTTCACCGACCCGAGCCACAGCGGGGTCTGCCGGTCCTGGCCGTAGGTGGCGAGGAGTGCCTGGGCTTCGATCGGGTCGCCGAGGCTGGTGCCGGTGCCGTGCGCCTCGACGGCGTCCACATCGGACGGCTGGAGGTCCGCGGCGGCGAGCGCGGCCCGGATCACCCGCTGCTGTGACGGGCCGTTCGGGGCCGTGAGGCCGTTGGACGCGCCGTCCTGGTTGACCGCACTGCCGCGAACGACGGCCAGGATCGGGTGGCCGTTGGCGACGGCGTCGGAGAGCCGCTCGACGAGGAGCAGGCCGACGCCCTCACCCCAGCCGGTGCCGTCCGCATCGTCGGAGAACGCCTTGCAACGGCCGTCGACGGACAGGCCGCGCTGGCGGGAGAACTCGACGAACAGGCCGGGCGTGGACATGACGGTGACGCCGCCGGCGAGGGCCATCCCGCACTCGCCGCGGTGCAGCGCCTGGACGGCGAGGTGCAGCGCGACGAGCGACGCGGAGCAGGCGGTGTCGACGGTGACCGCCGGTCCTTCGAGTCCGAACGTGTACGACAGCCGCCCGGAGACGACGCTCGCGGCGTTGCCGGTGCCCTGGTAGCCCTCGACGTTCTCGGTGGCGTGGGCGAGGACGGCGCCGTAGTCCTGGCCGTTCGTGCCGACGAACACGCCGGTGGCGGTCCCGCGCAGCGAGGCCGGGTCGATCCCGGCGCGTTCGAACAGCTCCCACGACGTCTCCAGCAGCAGCCGCTGCTGCGGGTCCATCGCCAGGGCCTCACGCGGGGAGATGCCGAAGAACCCGGCGTCGAACCCCGCGACCCCGGGCAGGAACGCGCCGGCGCGCGTGTACGAGGTGCCGGTCCGCTCCGGGTCGGGGTCGAAGAGGCTGTCGAGGTCCCAGCCGCGGTCGGCGGGGAACTCCCCCATCGCGTCGCGGCCGTCGGCGAGCAGCTCCCACAGGGTCTCCGGGGAGGTGACGCCGCCGGGGAACCGGCCGGCCATGGCGACGATCGCGATCGGCTCGTCGGTGCGGGCGGCCTCGGCGGGCCTTGCCGTGGCCGGGCCGGCACCGGCGAGGGTGTCGAAGAGGTGCTGGGCGAGCGCCTCGGGTGTCGGGTAGTCGAACACCAGCGTCGACGGCAGGCTGAGCCCGGTGGCACTGCCGATCGCGTTGCGGAGCTCGACCGCGGTCAGCGAGTCGAACCCGAGGTCGCGGAACGCCCGGTCGACGCCGACGGCGCCGGTGCCGGCGTGGCCGAGGACGGCGGCGGCGCGTTCCCTGACGAGGTCGAGCAGCATCGCCCGTCGTTCGGCCGCGGGCAGCACGGCGAGCGGCGACGCCGCCTCGGCGGTGGTGTCGCGGGCGGGGGCCAGGCCGGCGATGAGGGGTGCGGGCCGGTTGGCGGTGAACGCGGGCGCGAACGTGTCCCAGTCGATGTCGGCGACGACGAGCGTGGCGTCGGCTCCGGTACGGGCGAGCGCGGTGACGGCGGTGGCGGGGTGCATCGGGCGTACGCCGCCGCGGCGGTGCCGCTCGCCGAGGCCGCCCGCCATGCCGGCGCCGGCCCAGCTGCCCCAGGCGATGGAGACGGCGGGGAGCCCGGCGGCGCGGCGCTCATCGGCGATCGCGTCGAGGGCGGCGTTCGCGGCGGCGTAGTTGCCCTGACCCGCCGACCCCACCGACCCCGCGAACGACGAGAACAGCACGAACGCGTCCAGCGGCAGATCCCTGGTGGCCGCGTCAAGGTGGCGGGCGCCGTCGACCTTCGCCGCCATCACCGTCGCGATCCGCTCCGGCGTCAACGCGTCAACAGTGCCGTCGTCCAGGACACCGGCAGCGTGAATGACCGCGTTCGGCGTGAACCGGGCGACCAGGTCGGCGACAGCGGCAGGATCGGTGACGTCCGCGGCTACGACCTCGACACCGTCCACCTGTACAGCGTCAGATCCGCGACGGCTGACCAGCACAACCCTGGACGCGCCCTCCGCGGTCAGCCACCTCGCGACGTGCCCGCCCAGGGCGCCGGTACCGCCGGTGACGAGCACCGTCCCGGATGGGCGCCACCCTCGCGTCGTGGCGGCCCTGGCGAGGCGCCGACCGTGAGCGGTGCCCGACCGGATGGTGACCTGGTCCTCGGTGCCGGTCAGGACGCCCGGCAGCAGGGACAGGTCGGCGTCGTCGGCGAGGTCGACGAGACCGCCCCACCGGTCCGGGTGCTCCAGTGCGACGACCCGGCCGAGACCCCACACGGCGCGCTGGGCCGGGTCGGTGGCCGCACCCCGGGTCAGGCACCACAGCGGCCCCGTGTCACCGAGCGACTGCACGATGATGAGCGCCTCAGCGGCGTCGGCGGGCAGTGCCACCACACCCGCGAACGAGCCGTCAGGGAGGCCGGTGTGAACGACCGGCGCGGTGACCGTCTCGGCACCCGCCGCCGCCAGAGCCGCCACGACCGCCTCGGAGCCGCCACCGAGCACGAGCCACGTGCCGGTGAGGGTCGCTTCGCGGCGCGGCAGCGGCGTCCAGTCCTCGCGATACAACCAGTCGTCCACAGTAGACTTCCGGTGTCGCCACCTGGCAATGGCGTCCAGGTCGCCGGACTCGACGGCGGTCCAGAACTCGGCGTCGACGTGGATGCTCCGGCGGACGGTCGGCCAGAACCGCTGCCGCTGGAACGGGTACGTGGGCAGGTCGACGCGGCGTCCCCCGGCGAGCAGCTGGGTCCAGTCGGGCGACCAGCCGGTGACATGGGCGCGGGCGACGGCGGTCATCAGCGTGAGCGGCTCGTCGCGCCCCTTCCGCATGGCGGGGATCCCGTCGACCAGCGCCGACAGCACCCCGTCCGGGCCGACCTCCAGGAACCTCGTGACACCCTTCGCCTTCAGGCTCTCGGCGGCGTCGGCGAACCGGACCGTCCCCCGGACCTGCCCCACCCAGTACTCCGGGTCGGTCACCTCGCCGGTGGACGTCGTCGCGATCGGAATCCAAGGCTTGTTGAATTTCACGGTGGCGAGGACCTCGCGGAACGCGTCGAGCATCCCGTCCATGCGTGCCGAGTGGAACGCGTGACTCACCTTCAACCGCCGCGTCTTGGCGAACCCTTGCGCCACCGCCTCGACCGCTTCCTCGTCGCCGGAGACCACGACCGCGTCGGGACCGTTGACAGCGGCCAGCGAAACACCGTCGACCAGCGCCGCGCGGACCTGCTCCTCAGAAGCCTGGATCGCGACCATCGCGCCGCCCCGTGGCAGCGCCTGCAT
>NZ_JBFAJA010000203.1:0-3270 GCF_040654975.1 Dactylosporangium sp. NPDC050588
GGTGGATCCGGACGTGTAGATGACGTATGCAGCCTGAGCGGGTAGCACCTCGATGCCCGGATCGGCGTCGGCATACCCTTCCGTGTCGACGTTGGCCAATACGAGAACGGCACCCTGGCTCATGTACGCGACCCGCTCGGCCGGCAGATCCGGGTCGATCGGCAGATACGCGCCGCCGGCCTTCACCACCGCCAGCAACGCCACCACCAGGTCCACCCCACGCGGCATCCGCACACCCACCACGGAGTCCGCCCGTACACCCTCGGCGATCAGCCGGCGCGCCAGACGGTTCGCGCGGCGGTCCAGGTCCGCGTACGACACCGACGAACCCTCGAGCTCCAACGCCGGCGCGTCCGGGGTCCGGGCGACCTGCGCCGCGAACAGCGAGGGCAGCGTTGCCGCCGGCACGTCCGTGGCGGTGTCGTTCCACCGGCGCAGCACCGTGTCCAGGTCCGCCGTGGCGAGCACGCCGATGGAGGACAGTGGCGCCGGCGTGCCGGCCTCGAGCGCCGGGATGAGGTGGCCGACGGCGGTCTCCAGCATCGCGGCGACCGCCCGCGGGTCGATCGGGCCGACCGCGTCGACGGTCACGCCGAAGCCGGTCCCGTCGTCCTCGATCGACACCGTCACCGGGTAGTTGGTGCTCTCCCGGGAGGACACCGTCCTGACGCCGTCGAACCCGCCGGCCGTTTCGCCGTCCACCGGTCCGGTGGCGCTGTTGTGCCGGTAGTTGAACAGGGTGGCGAAGAGCGGCTGGTCGCCGGGGACGTCGCTGACCCGCTGGGCGAGGGCGAGCGGGGCGTGCTCGTGTTCGAGGAGCCCGGCGAGCTGCCGCCGCATCGCGTCGACCGCCGCCGGCACCTCCAGATCACCGGTCCGGACCCGCACCGGCAGCGTGTTCATGAACAGGCCCGGCACCCGGTCAGCGCCCGCGCCCGCGTTCATCCGCCCGAACAGCACCGTGCCGAACACGACGTCGTCACGACCGGACACCACCGCGAGCACCCGCGACCACGCCACGTGCATCAACGTCGCCGGGCTCACCCCGAGCCGTCGCGCCGCCTCCCGCAGCCGAGCCGCCACGGCGTCGTCGAGCACGGTGCCGGCGCGGACGAGTCCGGAGCCGTCGCCGCGGACGTCGCTGACCTCGAACGCCGCCGTCGGCTCCTCGACACCCGCCAGCAACTCACGGAAGTACACCTCGTGCCGTCCGTCCGCGAGCCCGGCCCGCGACTGGGCGACGAAGTCCCGGAACGGCAACGGCGCCGGCAGCTCACCGGCCCGCCCGGCGAGGACCGCATCGATCTCACCGATCACCACGTCCAGCGCCGTGTGGTCCTGCACGAGATGGTGCACGCGCAGCAGACCCAGCCAGTGCCCGGCGTCGGTCCGCGTGACGTGCAGGTCCAGCAGCGGCGCCCGGCCCAGGTCCATCGCCAGCCCGACGGCCGCCAGCAGCTCATCGGCGCCCGTGGTGCCCTCGACCTCGGTCACCCGCAGCGTCGCGGCGCGCCACACGACCTGCACCGGCTCGGGCAGCCCGGCCCAGACGACGGAGGTGCGGAACACGTCGTGCCGGTCGATCACGTGCTGCAGCGCCCCGGCGAACGCGTCGAGACGCTCGCGACCGTCGAACTCGAGGACGAACGACGTGACGTACACGTCGGCGCCGCCCTCGGCGAGCAGGTGATGGAACAGGATGCCCTGCTGCAGCGGCGCGAGCGGGTAGATGTCCGCCACGTTCGCCGCGCCGCCGTCGACGGTACCGACGACCGCCTGGACCTCGGCCTCGGTCAGCTGGACCAGCGGCAGCATGTCCGGAGTGATGTCCTGGCTGCCCGCCGGGATCAGGTTCGCCGGGACGTCGACCGTCACGCCACCCGAGGCTGCGGCCAGACCGGCCGGGGACGGCGTGAGGAACAGCGCCTTCACCGACACCGACACACCGCGCACCCGCAGCCACTCGACGAGCCGCACCGCGAGCAGCGAGTGCCCGCCGAGCGCGAAGAAGTCGTCGTCGACCCCGACACCCTGGACGCCGAGGACCTCGGCGAACGCCTGACACAGCAGCTCTTCACGCACGTTCGCGGGACCGCGCCCCGACCCGGCCGCAAACTGCGGCACCGGCAGCGCACGGCGGTCCAGCTTCCCGTTCGCCGTCAGCGGCAGCGCGTCGAGCACGACGAACGCGGCCGGCACCATGTACTCCGGCAGCCGCTCCGCGGCGAACTCCCGCAACCCGTCGACCGAACCGACGACGTACGCGACGAGCCGCTGCTCCGCCGTGGCGACGACCGCGACCTGCTCGACCCGCGGATGCGCGGCCAGAACCGCCCGGATCTCACCCGGCTCGATCCGGAACCCGCGCACCTTCACCTGCTCGTCGGCCCGGCGCACGTAGACCAGGTCGCCGGCCGCCGACCAGCGGACGACGTCACCGGTCCGGTACAGCCGTCCGGACCCGAACGGGTTCGCCACGAACCGTTCCGCCGTCAGGGCGGCCCGGCCGGCGTATCCGCGGGCCAGTCCGGACCCGGCGATGTACAGCTCCCCGGCCACGCCGGTCGGCGCCGGCTGGAGCCGGTCGTCGAGCACGTACACCTGCGTGTTGGAGATGGGGCGGCCGATGTGCGGCGGCTGCCCGGCGGTGAGGGGTTCCGACATGGTCGCGGCCACGGTGGCCTCGGTCGGACCGTACGGGTTGACGAACCGCCGCCCGGGCGCCCACCGGTCGAGCAGGTCGGCGCTCAGCGCCTCGCCGCCGGTCACGAGGTTCGTGACGGACGGCAGGTCGTCCGGGGCGAGGACGCCGAGGACGGCGGGCGGCAGCCACGCGAACGTCACGTCGTGCCGGGCGATCACCTCGGCGAGGCCGGCACCTGGCAGGAGCTCCCGGGCGGGGGCGACGACGAGGCAGGCGCCGGAGCTGAGCGCGAGGAGCAGCTCCCAGGTGGCGGCGTCGAAGCCGACGGACGCGAACTGCAGGGCGCGGTCGCCTTCGCCGAGATCGAACCGCTGGGCCGTGGTGGCGACGAGGTTGACCGCGCCGCCGTGCGTGACGACGACGCCCTTCGGCGTGCCGGTCGACCCCGACGTGTAGATGACGTATGCCGCGTGCTCCGGCAGCACCTGGGCACTGAGGTCTCCGGCGGTCGCCGTCTCATGGACGCTCACGACCGGCAGGTCGAACGCGCGGTCCGACACCACGAGCCGCGCTCCGGCGTCGGCGAGCATGAACGCGATCCGCTCCGCCGGCAGCTCCGGATCGAC
>NZ_JBFAJA010000204.1:0-3225 GCF_040654975.1 Dactylosporangium sp. NPDC050588
TCCGCCGCCGAGACGGACCACGTGTTCGCCGCCGAGGGCTCCGAGTCGGCGTCCTCGAGCGAGTTCCACGAGCTCGAGGCCCTGCAGGCCCGCCTCGACGCCACGTTCGCCGAGGGCACGTTCGCCTCGAACTGAAGTTCTTCGTAGAAAGGGGCCCCCTTCCCCCGGGGCCCCTTTTTCCGTCTTCAGAACTTCGTGGGCACGAGTGCGGCCAGCGCGCTCACGACGAACGGGCTGATGATGACCAGTCCGCTGCGCAGCTCCCCGAACGTCGTCTGGTCGATGCCGAGCAGCTTCTCCAGCTTCGCCCGCTCCTCGGCCTTGTCCACCAGATCACCCAGCGCGACATCCGTGAGCGGGAAGTTGCGGTCGACGAACAGCGCGCACCGGCGGCGCAACGTCGTGCTCGCCGGCACGTACATGACGCCGACGACGAACGAGGCGACCGCCCCGGAGAACAGCACCGCCGCCTTCGGCAGCTCCGCACCCCATCCCGTGGCCGCGCCGTTGACGAGCGTGACGAGCAGCACCAGGAACCCGAGCTGGTTGAGCAGCCGGCTCACCAGCCGCCGCAGGCTGAGCAGGGTGTTGAGCTGCTGCCCCGGCGAGCCCTCGATCCTGCGCCGGGCCACCCGGTGCACCGCGCCGAGCGTCGCCGCCGACGGCAGCGCCCCGCAGATCGCGATCGCCGACAGGGCCAGCCCGCGGCCCGTCAGCCCCTGCTCGCCGAGCACGAACGGCGTGGCCGCCACCAGGCCGACCGCCACCGCCACCGACGCGAGCACCAGGTGCAGCACGTGAAACAGCCGGACCCGGTGCACCGTGCCGAGGTCCCGCCACCGCGCCGCGCCGAACCCGAACGCCTCGCCGCTGGCCGCCCCGAGCACCGCCGCCAGCACCGCGAACAGCACCCACCGCGGCTCGTGCCCGTGCTCCGGGCTCGTCCACGCGATCCACGTCCCGAGCACCGCCCCGAGCAGCATCGCGAGCAGCCGCAGCTCCCCGGTGACCGTCTCCTCGGCATCCTCCAACACCGTCACGCTGGGACAGCCTTTCTGTAGGGTCTGTCCATGGTCACCGTCGCCCCGCTCACCACGGAAGACCGCGCCGCGTGGGAGGTCCTCTTCACCGGGTACAACACCTTCTACGAACGCGTCCTGCCGCCTGACCGCTTCGACGCCGCGTGGGCCGGCTTCCAGGACGACACCCGCATCCACGCCCTCGGCGCCAAGCTCGACGGCCGGCTCGTCGGCATCGCGCACTTCCTCGTCCACGCGAGCATCACCACCGACGACGTCTGCTACCTGCAGGACCTCTTCACCGCCCCGTCAGCCCGCGGCCAGGGCGTCGCCCGCGCCCTGATCGCCGCCGTCGCCGACTGGGCCCGCGCCCGCCAGTGCAACCGCGTCTACTGGTCCACCCACCACACCAACGCCACCGCCCGCCGCCTGTACGACCAGGTCGCCGTCAACCGCGGCTTCATCCTCTACCAGATCCCCCTCTGACCTGCCCCACCATCCAGAGGGAAACACATGCGTGCCACCCCGCCCCGACAAGGTAACCTGTCTGCGCGGGCTGCTAGCTCAATGGCAGAGCTGCGGACTTTTAATCCGTAGGTTCAGGGTTCGAGTCCCTGGCGGCCCACGAGAGATGCAGGTCAGAGCCGGTGCGACGAGCGCCGGCTCTGCCGTTTGGGCCCGATACAGCAGCAAAGTACAGCAGTGAGTGCGGACGAACGCGAGCGTTCAACCCGAAGGAGTGGCAGTGGGCGCCGTGGCGCCGTCCCCCACCGGGAGAAGATCTGCCAGTCTGCGGAGAAGCAGGTTCGTCTGCTGTTCCATGAGTCCGGCGCGTTCTCTGCTTAGCGCCTCGAAGTCGCCGTGAGCAGCCGAGTTCCGCAGACCGGCGCATTGCTCAAGATCCTTAACATCCTGGGCGGTGAGCACATCCGCTTGTCGCAGGGCGGCGCTCAATGTACTGAAGGTCGGTCGAGCTGGAATCGTGATGCTTCGTGCATCCGCGAGCGCGCGCAATGCAATCTCAAGCGCCGCTCCGCAAAGCACGATTGGTGCGGCTGGGTGAGTGTTCCGATCCCGCATCAGTCGGTTGACCTGACTCATAACGTCGGTGCTTACAACGCCAATTTCTTCCCATTCGCGCAAACCGGCAATCTCCACGATTCCAGCATTTACCTGGTCAACCCAGGCGTGCAGTAGGTCACCGAGGGCATGTGCGCTGTTCGCGTCAAAGGAGCCTTCGCTCCGACTCTCGAAAATGGAGACGGCACGCTTGGCCCACAGGCTCTCACCGCCGGCATACTGCCGGAAGAATTCCACCGCCGCTGTCCCGCGAGCTGCAAATTGATGGATCTGCTGAGGGTTGGTCGCAGCCCACCAGCCTCTCGATCCGGAAGAGGAACTCGTAGCCCATCGCATGTCTGTAGTGAGCAGTCCAGCCAGTTCTTGTGCGTAACTGAGTATGTGTTCTTGCTTGCGCACCGCTACTCCCGCAGGAACTCGCTTGATTGGATGGGGCCAATGCTAGACCTACGCTGGACTGGTCGCGACGGACTTACTGCTGTCGCCAAGCGTCAAACTATCTGTCTGATCCGCCACTAACCGAGACTTGCCCCGAGCCGTTTGAGCGCCTCCCGGGTGCTCTTCGACGAGACCACTGTGTAGATCTCCATCGTGATCGAGAACTTGGCGTGACGAAGGATCTGCATCGCGACTCTCGGATGGACGTCGAGGTCTGCCAGTAGCGAGCCGCAGGTCCGCCGCGCGTCCCGGACCGTGATGCGCGGAACGCCAGCCGCATGGCAGCGCCGGTCCCAGTGGCGGTCAAGGCGCCTTCGGCGCGGGCCCCGACGCGGACGCGCCAGAGCCACTACATGCCAAACGTCTTCGGTGCGGACCCGCAGTCGGACAGGCACGGCCCGACGAGCTCCAGCAGATTTGGGCTGCCGCGACGTCCGTCGAGCGAAAGACCGTCGCTCCCGCAGCCGCACCCTCCCCGTATAGCTGAGCACCCGACCCGCCCTGAGGTCCGTGCGTCACTTGCGGTCCGGCGACACCCTCCCCGGCGTCATTCTTATAAAAGGGCCGACCAGGTCAAGGTCGTTCGTCCAGTACAGCAGCCGCATCGAGTCGGTCATGTTGCTGCCGACCATCGCGTGCCTGGCCTGCACGGACAGTTCACCGCCGTAGTGCGCGGCGAGCTCGGTCA
>NZ_JBFAJA010000205.1:0-3144 GCF_040654975.1 Dactylosporangium sp. NPDC050588
ACGCCGTACATCGGCAGCAGATCCAACGCGAGCCAGTGCGACGTCGCGGTCCGGCCCCGCAGCAGGCCCGCGGCCGCGAGGATGGTCCCGCCCACAGTTCGGCCTGATCGCGGACGTGCTCGGGGGTGTCCCGATTGGGGTGCTCCCGCCACTTGGCCTGCACTACGAGCTCCGCTTGCGCGCCCGGCAGGGTGGTGTCAACTCCCACCAACACTAGGGTGCCCTCCTGGTCCGGGTGGTGTCAGCACTGACCTACAAGCGGTGCTGGTGGAGACCTCCAAAGCCAGTAAGGGGTTTCTCGTGGAGAACGTAAACGTGCAGTTGAGCCTGTCGCCGTGGGCTTGCGTTGCTGTCGCCGGGATCGTTGTGGGCGGGGGTGTCCTCGTCCTTCTCCGCTCCAAGTCGGAGGATCGGGCGGCCATTGCTGAGGCATTGGTCAAGGCGTTGCACCCCCGGCCGGCGCGCCTGATCGCGGCAGAAGAGTGAGCCTCAGCGACGCGGAGGAGGCGTCGAAACAACGCGATCCGGCAAGCATCAGTGGCATGTTCTTGCCGATGTTGAGGCAGTTGGACGGCGGCGTCGAACTCACCGCCGAAGGGAAGCCGCCCGCAGGCCCTGAACAGAGTGCGCCATCCGGGATCGAACACCGCATTCGCCGCTGCGAAGCCGCATCCCGGGTGGCGCGCTCAGGCCGGCGGGTCGGGCTGAATGGCGTCAAGCGCGTCGAGCGCCGCCAACTTCAGGCGCAGGGACTCCTCTTGGTCCGCACGGCTCCGGTCCTCGGTCGACAAGCTGTCGACCAGGAAGCGTGTCGTGACGAGACCGCGCTCCAGGCAATCGCGGATAAACGCGAGATCGCCGCCGGTCAACGCCACCTCGAGGTAGGCGTCCCGTGGCGGCCAGCCCACCGGACCCTGACCACGCTCCGGGTGGCTCGCGTTGGCGTCCCACCCGAGTTGGCGCAACCGAAACGCCTGGGCGGCAACGGCCTGGTCCCCACCGACGTTCTCAACGGCATGGACGTTGTCGAGCACGGCATCGATGGTTAGCCACTGCGCGACGGCTACCTGCGCCACATCGCCCCCTCAGGCTCCGATCGTCCCTCGCATCGCGCTGTCCAACCAGTCCAACGCCATCCCAAGTCAAGGTGCGTTGTTCGCAGACACTACTTCGCCCTCCTCGATCCGCTCAGGCGAGCGCTCTCGGATGAGCCGGGCGGCTCCCGTCGAACCACTCTTCGGTTCTCTCATCGCAGCAAGATCGAACGTACTCAATTCGACAAGACAGGAAGCGTTGGCCACGACGAGCCGTTGACGGTCCGTGACCAGCCACGGTCGACCCCGCCGCGACCGCGCACCAACGGCGGCATGAGCGGATGCCAGTTCGTCCGAGGGCCGATATCGCCGGTACGGCCCCTCCTTGGGGATTGTCACGGGGTCCGGCGGGACGGCCGATCGTGATCATCAATGGTGAACGTGTACTGCTCGTCACCCACGGCGGCGCGGATCGTGTGGTCGTCAACGAAGCGGTACTCGGTGAGTGAGACGTCGTGATAGTCCCAGGAGTACACGAGCAATTGCCCCATATCTCTGGCGAGAAGTCCCGTGCCTACCCAGAGGTGCAAGGACCTTGGGCCGTCAGGTCCCAATTCGAAGCCGTCGGTTCGCTCTGCCAGGGCGTACCGCCCGTCCGGTGACTGCATGAGCACCTTCCAGGTCGGCGCGTAGCCATGCACGCATGGCGCGCAGAACAGTCCCAACACGGCCGCAACAGCCAGACCGGTCGCGGTGAAGCCACCTGACCAGGGGGAGCCCTTTCGCCGCAGGAGCAGCGCGATAACGAGCACGCCCAAGCCGACAACGATCGCGGCGGTGACGAGCCCGGCCGTGGATCTGTCCAACCGCGCGTAGTTCCACGGATTCACGACGACCAGCACACTCACCGTCACGCCGACGCCCAACAACGATGCCAACCCTGGCAGGAGCAAGCGGGTATCGCGCACCGGTCGATATTGACTACGCCCGTACCGCCGAGCAAGTGCCTCCATGAGATCTTCACAGCAGTCCAGACGTGAACGAAGGCCACCGTAGCCGGGTGCGCGCTCATCGGCACGAGCGAGCGCCCGATCCTGTAGAGCGGCCCGCCGCAGCGATGCACGGAGCATGACCGTCACCGGCAAGCCGCTGCGCACGCTCGGCGGCATATGGGCACAGCCGGTCTTGATTGGTGGCATTGAAGATCACGACCGTCGCGGTCGGCGTGACCGCGGCACGCCACTAAACTCGGCGCGTGAGCGAGGCGACGTGGCATTCGGTTCGGGATCGGGTGCTGCGCTTGCGAGATGCACCGGGTGCGGACGAGGTCTTCGGCGGCTTTGCTCATCGGTTCGCGTTGGCGCCGCCGCTGTCGGAAGCGGAGGTCCAGGAAGCGGAGCGTGCGTTGCGGGTTCGGCTGCCGGACGAGTATCGCAGCTTCCTGCTGAACGTCGGTGCCGGTGGCGCAGGCCCTGCGTACGGCGTGCTGACGCTGCGCCGAGCAGCGCATGGCTGGGAGTGGGATGCGGACAGCACGCATCGCATCGACGTCGACCGGCTGCGGGAGCCCTACTCGCCCCAACACATCGGTGGTCAGCCCATCGACCCGCTGCAGTTTCGACCGTTGCAGCGGTACGACTTCGAGTACTACGACGACTACCAGGCTGCGCAGCAGCGGTGGGAAGACACGCTGTGGCATCCCGACCGCACCGCCGGCGCGGTGTGCCTGTGCGACGCGGGCTGCCTGCGCCGCTACTGGCTCGTGGTCACCGGAGACGACCGCGGGGCGATCTGGCGGGACTACCGCATCGACGGCATCGATCTCGCTCCGATGTTCGACGGCCATGGCCACCGGCTCACGTTCAGCCGATGGTATCTGGACTGGCTCAGCGACGCCGAGATGCGGGCGGGCGCCGATCCATCGGCGCACTGACATCGGCAAGACAGGAAGGGTCGGCATTGCCGGGACGCCTCGCTCGCTGTGACGACCGAGGTGCCGGCGCCGCGCAAGACCAGCGGCAGATGAGGATGTTCAGTCTGGGTAGCCGCCGAGCGGGTCGATGGTCATCGTCTTGTGCTGGGGATGGGGCGACAGCCAGCCGGTCGATTG
>NZ_JBFAJA010000206.1:0-3114 GCF_040654975.1 Dactylosporangium sp. NPDC050588
TGATCTCCACCGCCAGCACCGGCGCGCCGGTGGCGACCGCCAGCGGCACGGGCCCGCCGTGGATGGCGGGCCACTCGTGGTGCATCGGCGTCATGAGGCCGGCCAGCTGCCACCCCTCCTGGTGCCGGCCGATGAGCATGCACCGGCTGCCGAACGCCGACCGCATGCCGGGCACGTGCGGCAGCAACGTCGCCGACCGGGCCAGCACGTAGGTGCCGTAGAAGCCCACTCAGCGCCCCGGCGCCTGGCCGAAGTGGGCCCGTCGCGCTTGAGGTACCACGTGACGTTGACCGTGCGGACGGCCGTCGACTTCCGCCGCCGACGCCGAGGACTCCAGGCCGATGCCATCGCGTGTACGCAGCAATTCGGCGATCTCGCTGAGAGGTCCGTCCCGCATGCCGACAGCATGTGCCCTACGCGCGGTGAAGTCCGAGCACACGCCAGCATGCAAGGCGTCCAGACACTCGCGTGATCAGCACCGACCACTCAGACCACAGACCGACCACACTCGCAAGATCAGCCACGCCACGAGCCGTCAACTCTTGAGTGGCTCAAGGCTGCCGTACCCTGACCGGCGACCACCATCTAGGGGAGCATCATCTTGCGCGCACTACATCGCATCGCGGTTCCGTTCGTCGCTGCGGCGGCCCTGCTGGCCGGCTGTGGGGAGTCGTCTCCGTCGGCCGACGCGACCGGGACACCGGCAGCAGCGGCACCGGCCGCGTCGGCCTCGGCCAAGCCGGCGGCTGGGTCCGCCGAGTTCGAGGCGGCGATCGCCGAGTTCGCCACGAAGCCGTATGCGTTCCTAACCAAGGCCAAGAGCGGCCCGCAGGTCAAGGGGTCGGTCGACCCCGCGGCCGGCAACATGGCTCAGGTCGCAGACATCCCGGCCATCAAGCTCAAGGCCAGCGTCACGGTCGTCGGCAAGGACTACTATGCCAAGCTCGACGGCGTCCAGATCCCGGGCGCGGCAAACAAGTGGATCCACTTCGAACCGGGGAAGCTGCAGTCACTCAACAAGCTGCTCATCAACACCGCGGAGGACCCGACCGGCCTGACGCTCATCGCGAAGGCCATCGTGACCGCCAAGAAGGACGGCACGAAGATCACCGGTACATTCGATGCGACGAAGGTCGGCGACGGCGTCGGTGGCATCGGCGCCGAATCGGTCGCCGCGCTCGCCGAAAAGGCCAAAGCCATACCGTTCACCGCCACCCTCGACGCCGAGGGCAAGCTGACCGCAGTGTCGTTCACGGTGCCGGAGCACGGTGAAGAAAAGGCCGACACCATGACGACGACCTACTCGGCCGTCGGCACCGCTGTAAAAATCGTCAAGCCGACCCCGGTCGTCGAGGCCAACGAGCAAATCTACGCCGGACTCAACGGCTGACACGCCGCAGCGATGGTGGCCGTCGGATCACGATACGCGGCGGCTACCTTCGCTCACAGTGAGGTTCGATCCGGCCGATTGTGATGTGGTCGAGCCGGACAGCGGTGGCGGCGGGCGCGCATAAGGGGCATCGTCGTGGTTGTGCGATCTTCTCACCGTGTGCGGGTGGCGGCGCTGCTGGTCGGCCTTGGTCTCGGGTTGACGGCGTGCGGCGGGAACTCCGCGCCGAAGGCCTCGTGGTCGGGGGCGCCGTCGTCGGGCCAGCAGCCGGCCGGGAGTGCGTCGCCTTCGGTGTCGCCGGCGCCGAGCGGTAAGCCGGTGCACGTGCGGCTGTACGAGAAGGACGGGGCGACGTACGGCGTGGGCATGCCGATCATCGCGTACCTGTCGGCGTCGATCACCAGCGCCAAAGACTTCGACGCGGCGACCCAGGTCACCGTCAACGGGGCGCCGGTCGAGGGCGCGTGGTACTTCCAGAAGTCCACGATCTACGCCGGCTACCCGATCGAGGCGCACTACCGCCCGGCCGAGTTCTGGCCGGCGCACGCCGAGGTCGCTATGAACCTCGACACGAAGGGCAAGTCGGGCGGGGCTGGGCTGGTGTACGACAACAGCCTGACCCTCGACATGAAGACCGGGCCGGCGAACGTCGGCAAGGTCGACGGCAAGACCCTGCGAATGGTCGTGACCTCCGACGGCAAGCAGGTCTTCGACTTCCCGGTGTCGCTGGGCAAGGCGAGCACCCCCACGTTCAACGGCACCAAGGTCGTCATGGAGAAGAAAGCGGTCGAACACATGGTCGGCGACGGCTACGACGAGCAGGTGCCGTGGTCGGTACGGGTCACCAACTCCGGCGAATACGTCCACTCGGCCAGCTGGAACGGCGGCAACATCGGCCAGCGCAGCACCTCCCACGGCTGCACCAACCTGACCGAGGCAAACGCCAAGGCGTACTTCAACTTCGCCCAGGTCGGCGACCCGATCACCTACACCGACACCGGCGGCCCGACGATGCCGACCTGGGACGGATACGGCGACTGGAACGTCCCCTGGAACACCTGGCAGGCGGGCGGCGCAGTGCCGGCCAACTGAACTACCTCCCGCGACGAGCGTTGGCGGCGGCGATCTCGGCGCGCTACCCGGCACGGCGCCTCTCATCTGATCCAAGCACCAGGTCCGGGCTGAGAGCGTCGGCATACGACCAGGTGCCGCTCGACGGAAGGCCGCTCGCTCGCCCACCTCGAACTGGGACGGGACAAGGCCCACGACACCTGACCGTGGAGCCACCGCGGGCAGATCGATCTCGTTGTCGCGCGTGGCTGGCGGTTCGAGTACTCCGAAATCGACTTCGACGTCGACCTGCGAGAGGTACAAGGCCAAGAGCGACTCGACGAGTTCTGCGAATTCCTCATGATTTTAGGGCGACGCCTTGGCCAGCCGGTATTGAGGGGCGATGAGAGCGGCAATCCGGCCGGGCGCCCGGTTCTCGGCTTCTTCACCGAGACCGGTCGGGTAGTCGTCGCCGACCCACCGCAGGCATCGTGAAGCGCGAGGTCCTGGGTTCACACCGTGGACGAGATCAATAGAGGTCAACTGACGTACGGTAGCAAGCGCATCGCGGCTACGAGCCATGAGCGTGCATCCGTGCGCTCGCTGGCAGGACTGCGCGTTCGGCACTGATGCCGGTAGGCCCGGTACGTCTTCGGACTACAGGTAGATCTCGG
>NZ_JBFAJA010000207.1:0-3070 GCF_040654975.1 Dactylosporangium sp. NPDC050588
CCGCGGACGTCGCTGACCCCGAACGCGGCCGTCGGCTCGTCGACGCCGTCGAGGAGGTCACGGAAGAACGCCTCGTGGCCACCGTCGGCGAGCCCCGCACGGGCCTGTGCCACGAAGGTGCGGAACGGCAGCGGCGCCGGCAGGAGGTCGGCGCGGCCGGCGAGGACCGCCTGGATCTCGCCGGTCACGATGTCGAGGGCGGTGTGGTCCTGGACGAGGTGGTGGACGCGCAGGACGCCCTGCCAGCGTCCGCCGGCCTGCCGCGTGACGTGCAGGTCGAGCAGTGGTGCCCGGCCGAGGTCCATGGTGAGGCCGACGGCGGGGAGCAGGTCGGCGCCGTCCGGGAGGTCGACCTCGGTCAGCCGCAGCGACGCGGTGCGCCACACGACCTGCACCGGCTCGGGCAGCCCGGCCCAGACGACGGAGGTGCGGAACACGTCGTGCCGGTCGATCACGTGCTGCAGCGCCCCGGCGAACGCGTCGAGACGGTCCCGGTCGTCGAACTCGAGGACGAACGACGTGACGTACACGTCGTCGCCGCCCTCGGCGAGGCGGTGGTGGAACAGGATGCCTTCCTGCAGCGGGGCGAGCGGGTAGATGTCGGCCACGTTCGCCGCGCCGCCGTCGACGGTACCGACGACCGCATCGATCTGCGTCTGGCTCAGCTCGACGAGCGGCAGCATGTCCGGGGCGATGCTCTGCGCGCCGGCGGGGATCAGGTTCGCCGGGACCACGACGGCCTCGGCACCGGCGGCCGCGGCCGCGAGGCCGGCCGGGGTCGGGGTGAGGAACAGCGCCCTCACCGGCACGGAGACGCCTTGGACGCGGAGCCGTTCGACGAGCCGGACGGCGAGCAGGGAGTGGCCGCCGAGGGCGAAGAAGTCGTCGTCGACCCCGACACCCTGGACGCCGAGCACGTCGGCGAACGCCTGGCAGAGCAACTCCTCGCGGGCGTTGGCGGGGCCGCGCCCGGCTCCTGTCGTGAACTCCGGCGCCGGCAGCGCCTTGCGGTCCAGCTTGCCGTTGCGGGTGAGCGGCAGCGCGTCCAGGACGACGACGGCCGCCGGCACCATGTACTCCGGCAGCCGTTCCGCCGCGAACTCCCGCAGCCCGTCGACGGCGCCGACGACGTAGGCGACGAGCCGCTGATCCGCGGTCGCGACGACGGCGACCTGCTCGACCTGCGGATGGGTGGCGAGGACCGCCTGGATCTCGCCGGGTTCGATCCGGAACCCGCGGACCTTGACCTGGTCGTCCGCGCGTCCCAGGTAGACGACGTTGCCGTCGGCGCACCAGCGGACCACGTCACCGGTGCGGTACAGCCGCTCCCCGCTGCCGAACGGGTCGGCGACGAACCGCTCGCCGGTCAGACCGGGCCGACCTGCGTAGCCGCGGGCCAGCTGGACACCCGCCAGGTACAACTCGCCCGCGACACCCACCGGCACCGGAGCCAAGCGGTCGTCCAGGACGTAGACGCGGGTGTTGAACACCGGCTTGCCGATCGGCACCACCGGCGACGCGTCCGCGAGGACCTCGAACTCGGTGACGTCCACGGACGCCTCCGTCGGGCCGTACAGGTTGAACAGGCCAACAGTCGGCAGCACCTCGAAGAACCGGTCCCGGACCGCAGCGCCCAGAGCCTCACCGGAGCAGATGACCCGCCGTAGCCCGGTGCACTCGGCCGCTTCAGGGGCCGCGAGGAACGCCTCCAGCATCGACGGGACGAAGTGGACGGTGTCGACACGGTCATCGCAGATCAGCGCCGCGATGTAGGACGGATCCCGGTGACCGCCCGGCTTCGCGATCACCATCGTCGCGCCCTGGATCAACGGCCAGAACAGCTCCCACACGGACACGTCGAACCCGAACGGGGTCTTGTGCAGCACCCGATCGCCCGCTGCCAGCCCGAACCGCGACTGCATCCACACCAGACGGTTCACGATGCCCTCATGGGGCACCACGACGCCCTTGGGCAGACCGGTCGAGCCGGACGTGTAGATGACGTACGCGGCCTGACCCGGCAGCACCTCCACACCCGGATCGGTGTCAGCGCGCCCTTCCGCGTCGACGTTGGTCAATACGATAACGGCGCCCTGGCTCATGTACGCGACGCGCTCGGCCGGCAGATCCGGGTCGATCGGCAGGTACGCGCCACCGGCCTTCACCACGGCCAACAGTGCCACCACCATGTCCACACCACGGGGCAGGCAGACGCCCACGACCGAGTCCGCGCGCACGCCCTCCTCGATCAGCCGATGCGCCAGACGGTTCGCGCGGCGGTCCAGCGCCGCGTAGGTCACCGACGAGCCTTCGAACACCAACGCCAGCGCGTCCGGGGTCCGCGCCACCTGCGCCGCGAACAGCGACGGCAGCGTCGCCGGCGGCACCTCCGCGGCGGTGTCGTTCCACGCCCGCAGCACCAGATCCAACTCGGCCGCGTCCAGCAGGCTCACCGCCGACACCGGTGCGGACGGGGCAGCGAGCAGCGACGACAGGACCCGCGCCCACCGCTCGCCCACCGTCGCGACGGTTTCGGCGTCGAACAGGTCCGCCGATCCGGTCAGCGCGCCGTGCAGCCCCGCCGGGCGGCCGTCACTGTCGAACGCCTCGGTGACACTCCACTCCAGGTCGAACTTCGCCGGCGCCTCTCCGGTGATCGAGCCGCCGTCGGTGTCCACGTCGGCGCCGGGCAGGTCCAGGGTGGCACCGGCCGTGTTCTGCACGGTCAGCATCACCTGGAAGAGCGGGTTGCGGGCGAGCGAGCGGGTGGGGGCGAGCTCCTCGACGAGCAGCTCGAACGGCACGTCCTGGTGCTCGAACCCGGCCAGGGTCGTCTCCCGCACCCGGCTCAGCAGCTCCGCGAAGGTCGGGTCCCCGGACAGGTCGGTCCGTATGACGAGCGTGTTGACGAAGAACCCGACCAGATCGTCCAAGGCCTGGTCGGTACGCCCGGCAATGGCCGCGCCGATCGGGATGTCCGTCCCGGCGCCCAGCTTCGACAGCAGCACCCCGAGACCGGCCTGCAGCAGCATGAAGACGGTGACGCCCTCGGCCCGCGCCACGGCGAGCA
>NZ_JBFAJA010000208.1:0-2889 GCF_040654975.1 Dactylosporangium sp. NPDC050588
CCACGCCAACCGCGACTAGCTTCGCCCGGTGCGCGGCCTCCGTGGCCTAGGAACCCTCGGCCGCGCACCGGTCCCCATCCCTCCATCAGGAGTCAGGAGACCCTCATCATGGCAACCCCGACCGACGCCGGCACCCTCGCCGCTGTCTTCGTCGCCCTCTACGCCGCTCACCAGGTCGCCGACCACTGGATCCAGACGCAGCACCAGGCCGACCACAAAGCCGACAACGGGTGGCGGGGTCACCTCGCCTGTGCCGCGCACGTCGGCACGTACACGCTGACCGCCGTCGTCGCCCTGGTCGCGATGCTCGCCATGACCGGCGCTGCGCTGCACCTCGGCTGGACCGCCGCCGGGCTCACCGTCTCGGCCGTCACGCACCACATCGCCGACCGGCGGGCGCCGCTGCGGCGCATGGCCGACGCGCTCAAGAAGTCCCCGGCGTGGCTGGAGCGCGGTGGCGGCCTGTACGCCCTCGACCAGTCCTGGCACGTCGGCTGGCTGTTCACCGCCGCGCTGCTCATCAGCGCCTGAGGCACCACCAGTTCGCCCGGCGCGCGGCCTCCGTGGCCTAGGAACCCTCGGCCGCGCACCGGTCCCCATCCCTCCATCAGAGGTCAGGAGATCTCCAGCATGACGAGCAACGACCCGGACCGCGAGCACCCGAAGGGGTTCGACTGGTCCAAGTACGAGTCCGAGGTGGCCGACGTCGCCGACGTGGTCGACCTGGACGCCGCCCGCGCTCGCCGGGACGGCACCGGCGCCGACAGCCACTTCGACATCCCGCTCGATGACGAGCCGGAGCGTGGTGGCGTGCTGGTCGACGCGCCGCCGGCCGATCCGAAGGGCCGCCGTCCGATCATCCCGGGCAGGCTGCTGGGCTGGCAGAACTTCAAGGCGACCGTCCGCGACATCGCCGAGGACGCGTTGCACCGCGCCGGGTACCACGCCGTCCGGACGCCCTGGTACGCGGCGCAGGCTGGGTTCTGGGCCACCGTGGGCCTGTTCAAGGTGGTCGGCCGCCAGTTGCGGTGGTGGTGGCTGTCGGAGCAGTACGGGCTCCGGCAGGCCGCCGCCGACGCGAACGACCCGGCCACCTGGTACAAGCTGCACCGCGAGGTCAAGGCCACCCGCGCATGGCGCGGCATCGTCCTAGCCGCCGAGACCGCCGCGCTCGCCATCGGCGGCCCGGTCGCCTACGCCCTCGCCCCGTGGTGGGTGACCGGCCTCGCCGCCGCCGGTGCCGTGTGCGGACTGGCGCGGCTCGGCCGCCCGCAGGACAAGCCGATCCTGCGCCCGGCCGTGGTCGCTGGACGGTACCGGCGGGTCAACCCCGACATCATCCTGCGCGCCTACTACGCCGCCGGCCTCGGCCACCCGGACAAGCCCAACCAGCAGATCGGGTTCGGTTCCACGATGTCCCGCGACGCGACCGGCTCCGGCTCGCAGGTGGTCATCGACCTGCCGTACGGCAAGACGTGGGAGCACGTCCTCAACGCCAAGGGCGCCATCGCGTCCGGTCTCGACGTCAGCGTCAACCAGGTGTTCCTCACCCGCGACCCCAGCTCGCACCGGCGGCACGTGCTGTTCGTCGCCGACCGCGACCCCCTCGCCATCCCGGCCGGGAAGACGCCCTTGTTGGACGGCAAGGTCCGCGACATCTGGACCGAAGCGCCGTTCGGCCTGGACGAGCGCGGCCGGAAGGTCGGTCTGTTGCTGATGTGGGTGTCGGTGCTGGTCGGTGCGCAGCCCCGCAAGGGCAAGACCTTCGCGACCCGTCTCCTGGCTCTGTTCGCGGCGCTCGACCCGTACGTGCGGCTGATCATCGTGGACGGCAAGATGTCGCCGGACTGGGACAAGTTCCGCCTCGTGGCGCACCGCATGGTGTTCGGGCCGGTGCCCAACAGTCGCGACAACGACCCGGTCGAGCACCTCCTGGAGGTGCTGCGCGAGGTCAAGGCGCACATCCTGGAGGTCAATGACTTCCTGTCGACGCTGTCCACGGCGGAGTGTCCGGAAGGGAAGATCACTCGGGAGCTGTCGCGGAAGTATCCGCAGCTCGCGGTGTGGATGCTCGTGATGGAGGAGTTCCAGGTCTATTACGAGCTGGACAGCCAGGAGCAGAACAAGGAGATCGCCGCGCTCCTGTCCTACATCATGGCCGTCGGTCCCTCGGCCGGTGTGATCCTGCTGTCCAGCAGCCAGAAGCCGTCCGGGGTCGGCGCCGGTGACGTCGGCCGCCTGTTCAACCGGTACCGCGACAACCATGCCGTGCGGTTCGCCCTCAAGTGCGGCAACCGGATCGTCTCCGAGGCGATCCTCGGCGGTGAGGCGTACTCCGAGGGCTACGACGCCTCCGCGCTGCCGAACGGGCCGCAGTACCGGGGCGTCGGCTACCTCTACGGCGCCAGCGACGACACCCCGACCGTGCGGACGTACCTCGCCGACCACAGCGACGCGGAGAAGATCCTCACCGCCGCCCGCAAGCACCGCGAAGCGGCCGGGACGCTGTCCGGCGCCGCGATCGGCGAGACCATCACCCGCGACCTGCGCGACACCCTCGCCGACGTCCGGTCGGTGTTCCTCGCCGGGGAGAAGGGCCTGCACTGGGCCACCATCGCCGCCCGGCTCGCCGACGCGCTGCCGGAGCACTACGCGGACATCACCGCCGACGCGATCTCCGCACAGCTCCGCGATCGTGTACCGAGCGTGAACGTCAAGGTCCGCGGCGAGGTCCTCAAGGGCGCCCGCGTGTCCGATGTGGACAGCGCGATCGACCGCCGCAAGAGCGCCTGACCGGTAGCGGCGGCGCCGCTACCCGGTAGCGCCGCCGCTACCCACCCCGCTACCAACCTGGCCAGCCGCTACCCACCGAGGTAGCGGGTAGCGCCA
>NZ_JBFAJA010000209.1:0-2867 GCF_040654975.1 Dactylosporangium sp. NPDC050588
GTCGTCGACGCCGACCGTGCCGACGCCGAGGACGTCGGCGAACGCCTGGCAGAGCAGCTCCTCGCGGACGTTCGCCGGGCCCCTGCCGGACCCGCCCTCGAAGTGCGGTGCGGGGAGCGCCCTGCGGTCGAGCTTGCCGTTGACCGTGAGCGGCAGCGCGTCCAGGGTGACGAACGCGGCGGGGACCATGTACTCCGGCAGCCGCTCCGCAACGAACTCCCGGAGCCCGTCCGCGCCGCCGACGACGTAGGCGACCAGCCGCTCCTCGCGGAGCAAGACCACCGCCTGGGACACGGCCGGGTGCCGCTGCACGACGGTCTGGATCTCGCCGAGCTCGATCCGGAACCCGCGCAGCTTCACCTGCTCGTCGGCCCGGCCGAGGAACACCAGCTGACCATCGGCCGTCCAGCGCACCAGGTCACCGGTACGGTACAGCCGTCCGGGCCCGAACGGGTCCGCCACGAACCGCTCAGCGGTCAGTCTCGGCTGCTTCAGGTAGCCGCGAGCCAGTTGGGCGCCGCCCAGGTACAGCTCGCCCGCCACACCGACCGGGACCGGCTGCAGGCGGCCGTCCAGGACGTAGGCGCGGACGTTCGCCATCGGCCCACCGATCGGCACCAGCGTCCCGGCACCGCACTCCCCCGACGTCACGGTGATCGCCGCCTCGGTCGGGCCGTACGTGTTGTGCAGCCGAGCGTCCGGCAGCACCTCGAAGAACCGGTCGCGGACGGCGGTGGTCAGCTCCTCGCCGCCGCTGAGGACGTGCCGCAGCGACTGGCACTCCACGGTCGACGGCTCCTCCAGGAGCGCCTGCAGCAGTGCCGGGACGAACTCCGCCGCCGTCACCCGCTGGTCCCGGATCAGGCCGGCGAGGTAATCCGGCTCCCGGTGACCGTCGGGGCGGGCGACCACCATCGTCGCGCCGAACGTCAACGGCAGGAACAACTCCCACACCGACACGTCGAACCCGACCGGCGTCTTGAACAGGATCCGGTCCGACGACGTCAGGTCATACTCGTCCGCCAGCCACCGCAACGTGTTCACCACCGCCGCGTGGGACACGACGACGCCCTTGGGGGTGCCCGTCGAACCGGACGTGTAGATCACGTACGCCGGGCTGTCCGGCAGCACCTCGACCGACCGAAAACCGGCGGCCGGCACGTCCACGTCGGACAGGACGATCCGGGCACCCGCGTCCGCGAGCATGAACCCGACCCGCTCCGCCGGCAGATCCAGGTCGATCGGCAGGAACGCCGCACCGGCCTTCACCACGCCGAGGACCGCCACCACCAGGTCCACGCCCCGCGGCAGCCGTACACCCACGACCGACTCCGGACCGGCGCCCAGACCCTGCAGGTAACCGGCGACCCGGTCGGACCGCGCGTCGAGGTCGGCGAAGCTCACCGACGTGCCCTCGAACACGACCGCGGTCGCGCCGGGGTCGCGGGCAACCTGGACGGCGAACAGCCCCGGCAGCGTCTCGGCCGACCCGGCGGTCGCGGTGTCGTTCCACTCCAGCAGCACCCGGTCGAGCTCGGCGGTGTCGAGCACCCCGATCTCCGCCAGGGACGTCGCCGCGCCGCGCTCCAGGGCGGCGACGAGCTGGCCGGCGGCCGTGTGCAGCATGCCGGCGACGGCCTGCGGGTCGATCGGCCCGGCGGCGTCGACGGTCACCGCGAGCCGGGTGCCGTCGTCGTCCACGGTCACGGTCAGCGGGTAGTTGGTCCGCTCGCGGAACAGGACCGTCCGGACGCCCTGGAATCCGCTCGACCTCGCGCCGCCGCCGGTGTTGTGCCGGTAGTCGAAGAGGGTGGCGAACAGCGGCGCGTCGCCCGGCACGTCGCTGACCCGCTGGGCGAGCGCGAGCGGGGCGTGCTCGTGTTCGAGGAGCCCGGCGAGCTGGCGCCGCATCGCGTCGACCGCCGCCGTGATGTCGAGATCGCCGGTGCGGACCCGGACCGGCAGCGTGTTGATGAACAGGCCCGGCACCCGGTCGGACCCGGCGCCGGCGTTCATGCGGCCGAACAGGACCGTGCCGAACACGACGTCGTCCCTGCCCGAGACGACGGCGAGGACCCGGGACCAGGCGACGTGCATGACCGTCGCGGGGCTGACCCCGCGCCGCCGGGCGACCTCCCGAAGCCGTTCCGTCAGTGCCGGGTCGACGCCCGTGCCGGCGCGCACGACGTCCGAGCCGTCGCCGCGGACGTCGCTGACCCCGAACGCCGCCGTCGGCTCCTCGACACCCGCCAGCAACTCACGGAAGTACACCTCGTGCCGCCCGTCCGCGAGCCCGGCCCGCGACTGGGCGACGAAGTCCCGGAACGGCAACGACGCCGGCAGCTCACCGGCCCGCCCGGCGAGGACCGCATCGATCTCACCGATCACCACGTCGAGCGCCGTGTGGTCCTGCACCAGGTGATGGATCCGCAGCAGCCCCAGCCACCGACCGTCGCCGGCGTGCGCGACGTGCACGTCCAGCAGCGGCGCCCGGCCCAGGTCCATCGCCAGCCCGACGGCCGCCAGCAGCCCCTCGGCGCCCGTGGTGCCCTCGACCTCGGTCACCCGCAGCGTCGCGGCGCGCCACACGACCTGCACCGGCTCCGGCAGCCCCGCCCACACGAACGACGTCCGGAGGATGTCATGGCGGTCGGCGACCCGCTGCAGCCCCGCGGCGAACGCGTCGAGACGGTCGCGGTCCTCGAACTCGAGGACGAACGGCGTGACGTAGGTGTCCTCGCCGCCCTCGGCGAGCAGATGGTGGAACAGCAGGCCTTCCTGCAGCGGGGCGAGCGGGTAGATGTCGGCCACGTTCGCCGCGCCGCCGTCGACGGTACCGACGACCGCATCGATCTGCGTCTGGCTCA
>NZ_JBFAJA010000210.1:0-2847 GCF_040654975.1 Dactylosporangium sp. NPDC050588
GAGCTCACCGGCGACGAGGTGCAGGCGGTCGTCGGTACCGTCGACGGCGGCGCGGCGAACGTCGCCGACATCTACCCGCTCGCCCCGCTGCAGGAAGGGATCCTGTTCCACCACCTCCTGGCGGACGGCGGCGACGACGTCTACGCCCTGCCGCGCGTGTTCGAACTGCCCGGCCGCGCCGCCCTCGACACGTTCGTCGCCGCGCTGCAGCAGGTCGTCGACCGGCACGACATCTTCTGCACCTCCGTCGTGTGGGCCGGGCTGCGCGAACCCGTCCAGGTCGTCTGGCGGTCCGCGACCCTGCCCGTGACCGAGGTCGAGGGGATCGCCGACGCCGAGGAGCTGCTGTCCGCCGTCGGCCTGTCGATGGACCTCGGCCGGGCCCCGCTGATCGACGTCCACGCCGCGGCCGTCGGCGGCGGGTGGCTGGCGATGGTCCGCATCCACCACCTGGTGGAGGACCACACCGCCGTCGAGGTCGTCTACAACGAGGTCAAGGCGATCATGGACGGGCGGGCCGGCGAACTGCCGGCGCCGCTGCCGTTCCGCACCTTCGTCGCGCAGGCCCGGGCCAGCCTCGTCGGCGGCGACCACGAGGAGTACTTCCGCGACCTGCTCGCCGGCGTCGACGAGCCGACCGCCGCGTTCGGCGTCACCGACGTGCGCGGCGACGGCTCCGGGGTCGTCACCGTCCACACCGACCTCGACACCGGCCTCGGCGAGCGGCTGCGCACCGTCGCCCGGCGGCTCGGCGCCAGCCCGGCGACCGTCCTGCACGTCGCCTGGTCCCGGGTCCTCTCCGTCGTCGCCGCCCGCGACGACGTCGTCTTCGGCACCGTCCTGTTCGGCCGCATGAACGCCGGCGCCGGAGCCGACCGCATCCCCGGCCTGTTCATCAACACCCTGCCCGTCCGGATGCGCACCGGCGACCTCGACGTCGTCGCCGCCGTCGCCGCGATGCGCGGGCAGCTCGCCGGCCTGCTCGAACGGGAACACACCCCGCTGGCACTCGCCCAGCGCGCGAGTGGCGTCGCGGCCGACGTCCCGCTGTTCACCACCCTGCTCAACTACCGGCACTACACCCTCGACCTCCCGCAGGACGACGCCGCCAGTACCGGCGACGAAACCCCGGCCGGTGTGCGGGAGATCCTTTCGCGGGAGCGGACGAACTACCCGCTGTCGGTCGCGTTCGACGACAACGGCGCGACGTTCGGGCTGGTCGTCGACGCGGTCGCGCCGATCGACCCGCACGCCGTCGCCGGCATGCTCCTCACCGCCGTCGCCGGGCTCGTCACCGCCCTCGAAACCGGCCTCGACGCCGGGGACCCGGCACCGCTCGCGGCCGTGCCCGTCCTCGGCGAGCCCGAACTCACCCGGGTCCTGCGGCAGTGGAATGACACCGCCGCCGACATCTCTGCCGGGCTGCTGCCCGAACTGTTCGCGGCGCAGGTCGCGCGGACACCGGACGCGGTGGCGGTGACGCACGACGGGACCGCCGTGTCCTACGCCGAGCTCGACGGCCGCGCCGACCGGCTGGCCCGCTGGCTGGCCGGCCGTGGCGTCGGCGCCGAGTCCGTCGTCGCGGTCTGCACGGCCCGCGGCATCGACATGGTCGTCGCGCTCCTCGCGGTGCTGAAGGCCGGCGGCGCCTACCTGCCGATCGACCCCGAGTTCCCCGCGGAACGGGTCGGGTACATGGTCGCGCACGCCGGAGCGGTGTGCGTCCTGACCGACGCGGCGTGCGAGGCCGTGCTGGCGGAGGCCGGCGTGACCGCCGGCGCCGTCCCGGTGGCGCGCCTCGACGACCCGGCCGTGATCGCCGCCGTCGACGCCCAGCCCGGCACGACGCCGGCCGTCACCGTCCTGCCGCAGCAGGTCGCCTACGTCATCTACACCTCCGGCTCGACCGGCACGCCGAAGGGCGTCGCCGTCACCCACGACAACCTCGCGAACTTCCTCACCGCGATGCGGGCCCGCGCCGCGGTCACGGCCGCGGACCGGCTGGTCGCGGTCACGACGATCGGGTTCGACATCGCCGGCCTGGAGCTGTTCCTGCCGCTCGTCCACGGCGCGACGGTCGTCCTCGCCGGGCGCGACCAGGTCCGCGACCCGCGGCTGCTACGGGACCTGGTCCGGTCCTCGGCGGCGACGGTCGTGCAGGGCACGCCGAGCCTGTGGCAGGCGCTGATCGACGACAGCGACACCGGACCGGACCTCTGGACCGGCGTGCGGATCCTCGTCGGCGGCGAAGCCCTGCCCGACGCCCTCGCCGCCGCGCTGGTCGAGCGGGCCGCGGCGGTGACCAACGTCTACGGCCCGACCGAAGCCACGATCTGGGCGACCGCGAAGACCGTCGGCGACGGCGCGGCAGGGTCGATCGGCGCCCCGCTGGCGAACACCCGCGTCTACGTGCTCGACGGGCGGCTCGCCCCGGTGCCGGTCGGCGTGACCGGCGAGCTGTACCTGGCCGGCGTCCAGCTGGCCCGCGGCTACGCCGGGCAGGCCGGGCTGACCGCCGAACGGTTCGTCGCCGACCCGTTCGGCAGCGGCGAGCGGCTCTACCGCACCGGCGACGTCGTGCGCTGGTCGGAGCGCGGCGAGCTGCTGTTCGCCGGCCGCGTCGACGAGCAGGTCAAGATCCGTGGGTTCCGGATCGAACCCGGCGAGATCGAGGCCGTCGTCGCCGCCCACCCGCGCGTCGCCCAGGCCGCGGTCGTCGCGCGCGAGGACACCGCCGGCGACCCCGCTCGTTGCGGCGGCGCTCGCGCCCGGCCGGCCAACGGCGTACACCCGCCGCGACGACGACCCGAGCACGCCGAGGGTCGTCGAGTGCCGGGGCGAGCGGCA
>NZ_JBFAJA010000211.1:0-2829 GCF_040654975.1 Dactylosporangium sp. NPDC050588
GGTGGATCCGGACGTGTAGATGACGTATGCAGCCTGAGCGGGTAGCACCTCGATGCCCGGATCGGCGTCGGCATACCCTTCCGTGTCGACGTTGGTCAATACGAGAACGGCACCCTGGCTCATGTACGCGACGCGCTCGGCCGGCAGATCCGGATCGATCGGCAGATACGCGCCACCTGCCTTCACCACCGCCAGCAACGCCACCACCATGTCCACGCCACGAGGCAGCTGCACACCGACCACGGAGTCCGCCCGCACGCCGCGGTCGATGAGCCGCCGGGCCAGGCGGTTCGCCCGCCGGTCCAGCTCCGCATACGACACGGGCAAACCGTCGAACTCCAGCGCCGCCGCGTCCGGGGTCCGGGCGACCTGCGCCGCGAACAGCGAGGGCAGTGTTGCCGCCGGCACCTCCGTGGCGGTGTCGTTCCACCGGCGCAGCACCGTGTCCAGGTCCGCCGCGGCGAGCACGCCGACTGACGACAGCGGCGCCGGCGCACCGGCCTCGAGGGCAGCGACGAGCCGACCGACGGCGGTGTGCAGCATCGCCGCCACCGCCCGCGGGTCGATCGGGCCGACCGCGTCGACGGTCACGCCGAAGCCGGTGCCGTCGTCGTCGACCGACACGGTCAGCGGGTAGTTGGTGCCTTCGCGGGAGTAGACGGCCCGGATGCCGGCGAACCCGCCAGCAGCGTCACCGTCGGGGTCCGGGTCGCCGCCGGTGTTGTCGTGCCGGTAGTTGAGCAGCGTGGCGAACAGGGGCTGGTCGGCGGGGACGGCGCTGACCTGCTGCGCGAGGGTCAGCGGGGCGTGCTCGTGTTCGAGGAGCCCGGCGAGCTGCCGCCGCATCGCGTCGACCGCCGCCGACACCTCCAGATCACCGGTCCGGACCCGCACCGGCAGCGTGTTCATGAACAGGCCCGGCACCCGATCGGCGCCGGCGCCCGCGTTCAACCGCCCGAACAGCACCGTGCCGAACACGACGTCGTCACGACCGGACACCACCGCGAGCACCCGCGACCACGCCACGTGCATCAACGTCGCCGGGCTCACCCCGAGCCGCCGCGCCGTCTCCCGCAACCGGACCGCCAGGTCCAGGTCGACGGCCTGGACGGCCTGGACGAGGCCGGTGCCGTCGCCGCGGACGTCGCTGACCCCGAACGCGGCGGTCGGCTCCTCGACGCCCGCCAGGAGGTCGCGGAAGTACGCCTCGTGCCGCCCGCCGGCGAGCTCCGCCCGCGCCTGCGCGACGAAGTCGCGGAACGGCAGCGGCGCCGGCAGCTCGTCGGCGCGGCCGGTGAGGACCGCCTCGATCTCGGCGAGGACCACTTCGAGGGTCGTGTGGTCCTGGGTGAGGTGGTGCATCCGCAGCAGTCCGAGGTGCCGGCCGTCGCCGGTCCGCGTCACGTGCAGGTCCAGCAGCGGCGCCCGGCCGAGGTCCATCGCGAGGCCGACCGCGGACACCAGCTCCTCGGCGTCCGCGGCGGTGTCGACCTCGGTCACCCGCAGCGTCGCGGTGCGCCACACCACCTGGACGGGTTCGCGCAGCCCGGCCCAGACGACCGCGGTGCGCAGGACGTCATGCCGGTCGATGACGTGCTGCAGCGCCGCGACGAACGCGTCGAGACGGTCCCGGTCGTCGAACTCGAGAACCGTCGGGGTGACGTACACGTCCCGGCCGCCATCGGCGAGCAGGTGGTGAAACAGGATCCCTTCCTGCAGCGGCGCGAGCGGGTAGATGTCCGCGACGTTGGCCGCGCCGCCTTCCACGGTACCGACGACGGACTCGACCTCGGCTGCGGTGAGCGCGACCAGCGGCAGCATGTCCGGGGTGATGGTCCGCGCGCCGGCCGGGATCAGGTTCGCCGGCACCTCGACCGCGACACCACCCGCCGCCGCGGCCAGACCGGCCGGGGACGGCGTCAGGAACAGCGCCTTCACCGACACCGACACGCCCCGCACCCGCAGCCACTCGACGAGCCGCACCGCGAGCAGCGAGTGCCCGCCGAGCGCGAAGAAGTCATCGTCCACCCCGACCCCGGCAACGCCGAGCACCTCGGCGAACGCCTGACACAGCAGCTCCTCACGCACGTTCGCGGGGCCACGCCCCGACCCGGCCGCAAACTCCGCCACCGGCAGCGCACGGCGGTCCAGCTTCCCGTTCGCCGTCAGCGGCAGCGCGTCCAAGGTGACGAACGCCGCCGGCACCATGTACTCCGGCAACCGCTCCGCGACGAACTCCCGCAACCCGTCCACCGAACCCACCACATACGCGACGAGCCGCTGCTCCGCCGTCGCCACAACCGCGACCTGCTCGACCCGCGGATGCGCGGCCAGAACCGCCCGGATCTCCCCCGGCTCGATCCGGAACCCGCGCACCTTCACCTGCTCGTCGGCACGGCCGATGTAGACGAGGTTCCCGTCCACGGTCCACCGCACCACGTCACCGGTCCGGTACAGCCGGCCGGACCCGAACGGGTTGGCCACGAACCGTTCCGCCGTCAGGGCGGCCCGGCCCGCGTAACCGCGCGCCAGACCGGCACCCGCCACGTACAGCTCACCCGCGACGCCCGGCGGCACCGGCCGGAGGTGGTCGTCCAGCACGTAGGCCTGAGCGTTGAGGATCGGCCCGCCGATCGACGGCACGTCACCGGCCGTGAGCGGCTGCGACATCGACGCGCACACTGTCGTCTCCGTCGGACCGTACGCGTTCACCAGCCTGCGCCCCGGCGCCCAACGGGCGACCAGATCGGCGCTGAGCGCCTCACCCGCGGACACGACCGTCGACACCGACGCCAGGTCGGCCGGGTCGAGGACGGCGAGGACCGCCGG
>NZ_JBFAJA010000212.1:0-2827 GCF_040654975.1 Dactylosporangium sp. NPDC050588
GGCCCCGCGCTTCGACCACCTTGCAGGCGTCCTCAAGGGACCAGACCCCCGCAACATGCGCCGCCGCCAGCTCACCGATCGAATGACCAAGCAGGTAATCGGGCTTGAGACCCCAGGACTCCAGCAACCGGTACACCGCGACCTCAACCGCAAACAACGCAGGCTGCGTCCACTGCGTCTCATCCAGCCGCGCATCGTCCACCTCGACGAGTGCGCACACCTCGTCATACGCCGCCGCGAACACCGGGAACGCCTCGTACAGACCGCGACCCATCCCCGACCACTGCGCACCCTGACCGGTGAACAGCATCGCGTTCCCGCCGGCGGTGACCTGCCCGCGGATGACGGCGTCGCCCAGCAGGACGGCCCGGTGCTCGAGTGCGGACCGGCCGGTCGCCAGGGAGTGGCCGACGTCGACGGGGTCGAGTCCTGCCACGGTCCGCAGCCGGTCGACCTGTGTGTCGAGGGCGTCGGCGGTGTGCCCGGAGAGCGGCCACGGCACCACCGGCAGCGACGGCGGAGCGTCGGCCGGGACGGGTGCGGGCGCCTGCTCCAGGATCACGTGGGCGTTCGTTCCGGAGACACCGAACGACGACACCCCGGCGCGGCGCGGGCGGTCAGTGTCCGGCCAGGCCCGGGCCTCGGTGAGCAGCCGAACCTCGCCCGTGGACCAGTCCACGTGGGACGAGGGGGCGGTGACGTGGAGGGTGCGGGGCAAGGCGCCGTGCTGGAGCGCGAGGACCATCTTGATGATCCCGGCGACGCCGGCGGCGGCCTGGGTGTGGCCGAGGTTCGACTTCACCGACCCGAGCCACAGCGGCTCGTCGCGGCCCTGTCCGTAGGTGGCGAGCAGCGCCTGCGCCTCGATCGGGTCGCCGAGGCTCGTGCCGGTGCCGTGCGCCTCGACGACGTCGACCTCGGTGGCGGCGACCCCGGCGGCGGCGAGCGCGGCGCGGATGACCCGCTGCTGTGCGGGACCGTTCGGGGCCGTCAGACCGTTGGAGGCGCCGTCCTGGTTGACGGCGGAGCCGCGCACGACGGCGAGGACCGGGTGGCCGTTGGCGACGGCGTCCGACAGCCGCTCCAGGAGCAGGACGCCGACGCCCTCGCCCCAGCCGGTGCCGTCGGCGTCGTCGGAGAACGCCTTGCAGCGGCCGTCGACGGACAGGCCGCGCTGGCGGGAGAACTCGACGAACACGCCCGGGGTCGACATGACGGTGACGCCGCCGGCCAGGGCGAGCCGGCACTCGCCGCGGCGCAGCGCCTGCGTCGCCAGGTGCACGGCGACGAGCGACGCGGAGCACGCGGTGTCGACGGTGACCGCGGGACCCTCGAGTCCGAACGTGTACGACAGCCGCCCGGAGACGACGCTGGCGGCGTTGCCGGTGCCGAGGTAGCCCTCGACGTTCTCCTCGGCGTGGGTGAGGAGGTTCAGGTACTCCTGGCCGTTGGTGCCGACGAACACGCCGGTGGCGGTGCCGCGCATGGCCCGCGGGTCGAGGCCGGCGCGTTCGAACACCTCCCACGACGTCTCCAGCAGCAGCCGCTGCTGCGGGTCCATCGCCAGGGCCTCACGCGGCGAGATGCCGAAGAGCGCGGCGTCGAACCCGGCGGCGTCGTCCAGGAACCCGCCGACCCGGGTGTAGGTGCTGCCCGGCCGGTCGGGGTCGTCGTCGAAGAGCGCGTCGAGGTCCCAGCCGCGGTCGGCCGGGAAGTCACCGATCGCGTCCCGGCCGTCCACGAGCAGCTGCCACAGGTCCTGCGGCGACGCGACGCCGCCGGGGAACCGGCAGCCCATCGCCACGATCGCGATGGGCTCCTGCTGTGCGGCTTCCAGCTCCCGCAGCCGCAACCGGGTCTGGTGGAGGTCTCCGGTCACCCATTTCAGATAGTCCCGGAGTTTGTCCTCGTTCATGACAACCCCACCCGTCGCCCCGGGCTCACCTCATGACCGACCGAGTTCCTCGTGGATGAACGAGAAGAGCTCGTCGTCCGTCGCCGCGTCGAACCGCAGTGAGGTGGCCGATTCTGATTCCGTCGTGCGCGCCTTGTCGAGCTTCGAAAGCATCACATGCAGCCGGGTGCGCACGGCAGCGTGCAGGTCATCCTCTGGGGAAATCACCGAAATCAGGTTTTCGACCTTGTCGAGGTCCGCGAGGATCGATAGCTGGGGGTTTTCCGGTGCGCCGCCGGTCGCCTCGGCGTGCAGGTGGGCGGCGAGCGCGGCCGGCGTCGGGTAGTCGAAGACGGCGGTCGCCGGCACCTTCAGGCCGGTGCGGGCGGCGAGCCCGTTGCGGAACTCGACGGCGGTCAGCGAGTCGAACCCGAGGTCCCGGAACGCGTGCCCGGGCTCGACGAGCTCGGTGCCGCCGTGCCCGAGGACCTCGGCGGCCTGCCGGCGCACCAGGTCGAGCATGCCGGCGAGGGCCCACGTCTCCGTGTCGTTCTGCGGTACGGGCGGCGTGTACAGCCCGCTGACGAGCGGTGCGGGGCGTCCTGCGGTGAACCCGGGCCCGAACCGTTCCCAGTCGATGTCGGCGACGACGACGGTCGCGGCGGCGCCGGTCCGCGCGAGGGCTGTGACGGCGACGGACGGGTCCATCGGCCGGACGCCGCCGCGGCGGTGCCGGTCACCGAGGTCCCCCGCCATGCCGTCGCCCGCCCACGGACCCCACGCGATGGAGACTCCCGGAAGTCCGGCGGCACGACGCTCCTCGGCGATCGCGTCCAGGGCGGCGTTCGCGGCGGCGTAGTTGCCCTGACCCGCCGACCCGACCGACCCCGCGAACGACGAGAACAACACGAACGCATCCAGCGGCAGACCCCG
>NZ_JBFAJA010000213.1:0-2800 GCF_040654975.1 Dactylosporangium sp. NPDC050588
GGTCCGGATGCGACGTTGTCGGCGATGCTCGCTGATCGTCAGGTCAAGCCACTGTCGCGTCGTGACGCTGATGAGGTGGTCGCGTTCCTGACGGCGTTGGGCGCGTTGCACTCGGTTGGGGTGCCGGTCGACTGGACGCCTGCACTGCCAGCCGGGGCAGGACCAGCCGACCTACCGACGTACGCCTTCCAACGGCAGCGTTACTGGCTCGACGCCGACGACGCCCCGGCATCCCGCAGCGACGACCTGCTCTACGCCGAGACCTGGCAGCCCACCCACCTGCCACCGGCCGACCTCACCGGCGCGCACTGGCTGCTGCTCACACCGGCCGAGGACGTCGACGCCGGATGGGCCGCCGCCATCCGCGACGGCGTCGAGGCCGCCGGTGGCCGATGCACGATCCTGAACGCGGCCGGCCAGGACCGCGCCACCCTGCACGACAGCCGCGCCGACCGCGTGATCTCCCTGCTGGGCCTCGACGGCACGCCCAGCCCCGACGCTCCGGCGGTACCGGCCGGGCTGGCCGCCACCCTGCACCTGCTGCAGGTCCTCGACGACGCCGGCATGGCGACGCCCCTGTGGTGCCTGACCCGCGACGCCGTCGCGGCCGGACCCGTGCACGCCCCGGCGCAGGCGGCGATGTGGGGCCTGGGCCGGACCGCGGCCCTGGAACACCCACAGCTGTGGGGCGGCCTCGTCGACGTCTCCGGGCACCCCGACGCGGAAGCGGTCGAGCGCGTCCTCGCCACCGTTGCCGCGGCGGTCGAGGACCAGGTGGCGGTGCGGCCTGGCCGCACGCTCGTGCGGCGGCTGTCCGGGGCGGCCGCCGGGCCGGCGTGGAAGGCCGAGACTTGGCGGCCGGAGGGCGACGTCTGGGTCACCGGAGGGACCGGCGGCGTCGGCACGCACCTCGCGCGCTGGCTGTCCGGGCGGGGCGCCCGACGACTGGTCCTGCTGAGCCGGCGGGGACCCGCCGCCCCCGGCGCCGCCGACCTCGTCGCCGAACTCGAGGCGCGCGGGACCACGGCGACGGTGGTGGCGTGCGACGTGGCCGACCGGGCGCAGCTCGCCGACCTCCTCGACAGGGTCGGGCCGCCGTCGGCGGTGTTCCACGCGGCCGGCGTCCTCGACGACGGCGTCCTCGCCTCGCTCACCACCGACCGCCTGGAGACGGTGCTCGCGGCGAAGGCCGACGCGGCCCGGCACCTCGACGAACTGACCCGCGACCTCAACCTGGACGCGTTCGTCCTGTTCTCCTCGGTCGCCGGCGCCGTCGGCGCGGCCGGGCAGGGCAACTACGCCGCCGCCAACGCCTACCTCGACGCGCTGGCGGCGCACCGGCACGCGGCCGGCCGGCGCGCGCTCGCCGTTGCCTGGGGCGCCTGGGCGGCGACGGGCATGGCCGACGGCCTGGACGCGGCCGGCATCCGGCCGATGGCGCCCGAGGCCGCGCTCGAAGCGCTCGGCACAGTCCTCGACCGCGGCGACGTCACGGCCCTCATCGCCGACATCGACCGGCGTGCCTTCACCGCCCGGTTCACCGCCGGCCGGCCCAGCCCGCTGCTGACCGAACTCGCCGGCGGCGACAGCGCGCCCGTCGGCGGCTCGGCCGAGGTCCCGCTCACGCAGCAGTGGGCCGTGCTGGACCCCGCCGAGCAGCAGGAGGCGCTGCTGGACCTGGTACGGACACACGCCGCCGTCGTCCTCGGCCACTCCGGACCCGACCGGATCGACCCGGACCGGCCGTTCCAGGAGCTCGGCTTCACCTCCTTGAGCGCGGTGGAGCTGCGCAACCGGCTCGCCGCGGCGCTCGGCGGGCAGCTGCCCGCCACGCTCGTCTACGACCACCCGAGCCCCGCCGCGCTCGCCACCGAACTGCGCCGGTCGAGGTTCGGCGAGCCGAAGGCCAGCTCGGTGCCCGACGAGCTCGACCGGCTGGAGCGACTCCTCGAAACCGCGGTCCTCGACGGCGCGAACCGAGCCGCGGCCGCGTCCCGGCTGCGCGTGGTGCTCAACCGGTTGACGGCCGGCGACCACGAGACCGGCACCCGGCTGCCCGAGGACACGTCCGACGACGACCAGATCTTCGACTTCATCCAGAACCAGCTGGGCATCAACTGACGCGCGAGGAGCGACCGCAGATCATGAACGGCGAGGAGAAACTCCGGTACTTCCTCAAGCGTGTGACGAACGAGCTCCAGGAGACACGCGACCGGCTCAACGAGGTCGAGGAGGCAGGCCGGGAGCCGATCGCCATCGTGGGCATGGCGTGCCGATTCCCCGGCGGTGTCAGCTCGCCGGAGGAGTTGTGGACGCTGCTCGAGGCCGGCCGGTCCGCCGTCAGCGACTTCCCGGCCGATCGGGGTTGGGACGTCGAGGCACTGTATGACCCCGAACCTGGTCTGCCCGGGCACACCTACACCCGTACCGGCGGATTCCTCGACGATGTGGCGGGCTTCGACGCGGCGTTCTTCGGGATCTCGCCGCGGGAGGCGCTCGCCATGGACCCGCAGCAACGGCTGCTGCTCGAGACGTCGTGGGAGGCGATCGAACGGGCCGGTCTCGACCCGCAGGCACTGCACGGCAGCCGGACCGGCGTCTTCGCCGGCCTGACCTACCACGACTACGCGACCGGGCTGGCCGAGGTGCCGGACGAGCTGCAAGGCCTCCTGGGCAATGGCAACGCCGGCAGCGTGGCATCGGGCCGGATCTCGTACACGTTCGGGTTCGAGGGGCCGGCGGTCACTGTGGATACGGCGTGTTCGTCGTCGTTGGTGGCGTTGCATTTGGCGGTGCAGGC
>NZ_JBFAJA010000214.1:0-2766 GCF_040654975.1 Dactylosporangium sp. NPDC050588
GGCCACCATCACCGGCGCCGACATCGCCTCGGCCGAGGCCGCCCGCTCTGAGCAGGGCATGTGGGTGGTGGTCGCGTCGTTCCGCCCCGACGCGCTGGACGCCGCGACCCTCGACCGGGTCCTGGCCGGGTGGAACGACACGGCCGCGGCGATCCCGGCCGAAACGGTGCCGGAGCAGATCGCGGCGCAGGCGGCCAGGACCCCGGACGCGACGGCGGTGCTGTGCGACGGCGTCGCGGTGACGTACCGGGAGCTGGAGCGCCGGGCCGGACGGCTCGCCCGGTCCCTCGCCGCGCGGGGCGTGCGGCCCGGGTCCGTGGTCGGGCTGTGCCTGCCACGCGGCGCCGACATGGTCGTGGCGATCCTCGCCGTGTGGAAGGCAGGCGGCGCCTACCTGCCGATCGACCCCGGCTACCCGGCGGACCGGATCGCGTTCATGGTCGCCGACGCCGCGCCGGTGTGCGTCCTGACCGACCGGCCGACCGCCGCGGCGCTGTCCGGGACGCTGACCGGGATCGCGTCGGTGGTGGTCCTCGACGACGACACCCCCGCCGCGGACGCGGCGCTGCCCGACCGGCTGCCGGCGGAGCGGGTCGCGTACCTCATCTACACGTCCGGGTCGACCGGGACGCCGAAGGGTGTCGCGGTGTCGCACGCGGCGCTGGCGAACTCCGCGGCGGCGTTCCGGCCGGTGTTCGGGGTCGCGCCCGGCGCCGGGGTGCTGCAGTTCGCGTCGTTCAGCTTCGACGCCTCGGTCCTCGACCTGGCGGTCACGCTGACGGCCGGCGCCCGCCTCGTCGTCGCGACGGCGGCGGAACGCGCCGACATGGCGCTGCTGCGCGACCTCGTCGCGTCCGCCCGGGTCGAGATCACCAGCGTGGTGCCGAGCCTGCTGGAGGCGTTGACGCCGCAGGACCTGGCGTCCGTCCGCCGGCTCGTGGTCGGCGCCGAGGCGATCTCGGCGCGGCAGGCCGCGGTGTGGTCGGCCGGGCGGGACCTCGTCAACACGTACGGGCCGACCGAGGCGGCGGTGATGGTCGCCGCCGGCACCGTCGACATGCGGCGGGCGCCCGGCGCGGTCGTGCCGTTCGGGCGGCCGGCGGCCAACAGCCGGCTGTTCGTGCTCGACGACCGTCTCCAGCCGGTGCCGGCCGGTGTCCCCGGCGAGCTCTACGTCGCCGGCGCGCAACTGGCGCACGGGTACGTCAACCGCCCGGCCCTGACCGCGGAGCGGTTCGTCGCCGACCCGTTCGACCCGTCCGGCGGCGGCAGGCTGTACCGGACCGGCGACGTCGTCCGGTGGACCGGCGACGGTGAGCTGGCCTTCGTCGGCCGCGCCGACCAGCAGGTGAAGATCCGCGGGTTCCGGATCGAGCCGGGCGAGATCGAGACCGTGATCGCCGCGCACCCGCGGGTGGCGCAGGTCGCCGTCATCGCCCGGGAGGACGCCGCCGGGGAGAAGCGTCTCGTCGCCTACGTCGTCGGCGAGGCGGACGGGCTGCGGGAGTTCGTCGCGGAGCGGCTGCCGGAGTACATGGTGCCCGCCGCCGTCGTCGTCGTGGCCGCGCTGCCGCTGTCCCCGAACGGCAAGCTCGACCGCAAGGCCCTGCCCGCGCCGGACTTCGCGGCTGTCGCCGGCGGCGGCCGGGCCCCGGCCGGCGTCCGGGAGGAGCTGCTCTGCCTGGCGTTCGCCGAGGTGCTCGGCCTCGACGCCGTCGGGGTCGACGACGACTTCTTCGCCCTCGGCGGGCACTCGCTGCTCGCCGTCCGCCTGATCAGCCGGGTCCGGGCGGTCTTCGGGGTCGAGCTGCCGCTGCGGGCGCTGTTCGACGCGCCGACGCCGGCCCGGCTGGCGTCCGGGCTGCCGGGCGCCTCGGCGGGCCGGCCGGCGCTGACGCCGCGGGAGCGGCCCGAGCGGATGCCGCTGTCGCACGCGCAGCAGCGTCTCTGGTTCATCGAGCAGCTGGAAGGCCCGAGCACGACCTACAACATCGCGATGGTGCTGCACCTGAGCGGCGCCGTCGACACCGCGGCGCTCGACGCGGCGCTGCGGGACGTGATCGGCCGGCACGAGGTGCTGCGCACCGTCTATCCCGCCGTCGACGGCCGCCCCTACCAGCGTGTGATCGCGCCCGCCGACCTGCGGTGGCGGCTGCACCTGGCAGACGTCGCGCCGGCGGGCCGGGCCGAGGCGGTGGCGGCGGCCATGCGGCACACCTTCGACCTGGCCGCCGACCTGCCGATCCGGGCCAGCCTGGTCGGCGACGGCTCCGATGAGCGGGTCCTGGTCGTCCTCGTCCACCACATCGCCGGCGACGGCTGGTCGACCGGCCCCCTCGCCAGGGACGTGTCGGCGGCGTACGCGGCACGCACCGGCGGGTCGGCGCCCACCTGGACCCCGCTGCCGGTGCAGTACGCCGACTACGCCCTGTGGCAGCGGGAGCTGCTCGGCGACCGGGACGACCCGGAGAGCCTGATGTCGCGGCAGGTGGCGTTCTGGCGGGAGGCGCTGGAGGGTGCGCCGCAGGAGCTGGCGTTGCCGTTCGACCGGCCGCGGCCGGCGGCCAGCGGCTACCTCGGGCATGCCGTCACGTTCACCGTGGCGGCCGCGACGCACGCGCGGTTGAACGAGTTGGCGCGGGCGTATGGCGTGACGTTGTTCATGGTGTTTCAGGCTGTGTTCGGGGTGGTGTTGTCGAGGCTGGGTGCGGGTCGGGATGTGCCGATCGGGACGGTGGTCGCGGGTCGTACCGACGAAGGCTTGGA
>NZ_JBFAJA010000215.1:0-2733 GCF_040654975.1 Dactylosporangium sp. NPDC050588
ATCGCCTTACCACTGTTGCGGTTCACGAAGACATACGACGCCGCCGTGTCCACCGTCGCCGCCAACGCCGACGGCAACGCCGACACCACCACCGCACCGGTCATCGCCAGACCCACCACACTCAGGACCGACCACAACCGCCGCCGACCACGCCACCGCGACCGCGAGGGCGGTCGTTGACCTTGTACTGCCATGTCTCGTTCCTCCGTCTTCAGGGCACGGCGTCAGGGCGGGATCGGTCCGGGTGGCCGAGACCGGCGCCGTGCGGTTCGTCATGTCGGGCAGGTGGTACTCAGTACCCGATCTGGAAGGTCGCGTCGGCACGCGCGGCTTCGCTCGAGGAGGCGCTGATCGGGTCGATGCGCAGCTGGTAGTTGGTGTGGCGGATGTACCGGTCGGGGAAGTTGTGCGAGCGCAGTGACGTCCACCCGGCATCGGCGAGGCCGGTGGTGCGGTAGAACGTCGCGTCGGCGGCGAAGGTCGCGGAGCCGTCGTTGGCGGCCAGGGTGAGGACGTAGTTCGTGTGGCGCAGGTACCGGCCCGGCATGTTGACGGACTCGAACGACAGGCCGGATGTGTTGGCCAGCCCGGGCCGCAGCCGCCATTGGGCGTCGGCGTACGGGTCGAACGGGTAGGGGTCGATGCGGGCGGTGGTGCCGGCGTGCCGGATCAGGTGGTCCGGGAAGTTGTAGGACTTGATCCGGTTCCAGGCCGGCGCCCCCCATCGGGCCAGGAGCGCGGTGTGCTCGGCCGCGGTGATCGGTGTGATGGTGGGGTGTTTGGCGTTGAGCGGCTGGGTGTAGCGGTCCTTGCCCAGCGGTGTCCAGCCGTTGCCGGCGATGTCGCCGCTGCGCCAGACGTAGAGTTCGCCGTTCACCGGGGCGAACGAGTCGCCCCACAGGAACCATTCGTTGCGGTCGTTGGCCTTCACGACGATGGGTGCCTCGATGCCGCCGTTGACGACGCCGCTGGTGTATGTGCCGCGGTCGAAGCTGCGCGGCGCGAGGCTGGTCGAGCGGGCGCCGTAGAGCCGGCCGTCGGCGAAGCTCTTGTAGTACAGGTAGTTCATGCCGGAGCCGACGTGCACGGTGGCGTCGAGCACGTTGAAGCCAGGATCGAAGTACACCTGGGCGGCGCTGACGGTGCGGAAGTCGTTCGTGTAGTTGACGTAGAACGCGTCCCGGCCGCCGCTGTTGGCGGAGTAGACGATGCCGTACTGGCCTCGCGAGGCGTCCCAGAACGCTTCGGGTGCCCAGGTGTGCGTCGGCATGGTGTGCATCCGGACGCGGCGGTAGCCGGTGAAGCTGCGCAGATCGGGCGAGTCCCAGATGTGGATGTACTGGTTCGGCTGACTGAAGTCGGTGCCGCGCAGGTCCGTGGCGAGGACGACGAACGTGTTGTCCTGCTTGCGCATGATGAACGGGTCGCGCAGCCCGCCGGTGCCGGCGGTCGGGGTGACCACGGCGGCGTTCTGGTTGAGCGGCGTCCAGTTCAGGCCGTCGATGCTCACGGCCAGGTGCAGGCCGTAGTCGTCGGCGATCCGGTTCGGTGACTCGGTGAAGTAGCCCATCACGTAGCCGCCGTATGTCGGGGCCGCCCAGGCCGGTGCGCCCGATGTGAGCAGGGCGCCGGTTCCCGCCACGGCGGCGGCGGAGATGCCGGACTTCAGCAGGGTGCGTCGAGTAGTCATGGGTCACTCCCCCGCTGGTGCGGTCAGGGTGACGCCGAGCCGCGCCGGGATGCCGAAGTTCGGGGTGCCGTCGGCGTTCCAGGTGAACTTCTGCGCACGGGTGGACCGGTTCATGTCGCAGCCGCCGGACGCGGAGTCGTTCGCGTGGTAGACGATCCAGTCCTCGGTGCCGTCCGGTGACTTGAAGAACCCGTTGTGGCCCGGGGCGTACACGCCGTTGGCGTCGTTGCGCTGGAAGACGGGGTTCGGTGCCTTGGTCCAGTGGCCGGGGTTGAGCGGGTCGCTGCCGGTGAAGGTGAGCAGGCCGAGCTTGTAGTCCGGCCCCCAGCAGGCGCTGGCCGAGTACACGATCATCGTGCGGCCGTTGTGGTACAGCGGCTCCGGACCTTCGGCGACGGCACCGGTCTGCCGTTCCCAGGACAGTGTCGGCGAGGTGAGCCGCACCCGGCTGCCGGACAGCGTCCACGGGTTGCTCATCGGCGTGATCGACAGGCTCTGGCCGTTGCTGCCACCGTTGTAGGTGCCCAGCAGGTAGAGGCGGTTGTTCACCGTCAGCACGCTGGCGTCCAGCTGCCAGTCGCCGCCCAGGTCGGCCTTGAACGTGTATGGGCCCATCGGGTCGGTCCCGGCGCTCTCCAGCACGTGCAGCCGCTGCGTCGGGTTGTAGTCCGCGACGTTCTGCCCGGCGGTGTAGTAGAGGTACCAGCGCGGCCCGTTCGGGCCGCTGATCAGGTGGAACTCCGGCGCCCACATGTTGCAGCACCCGTTGGGCCGCCCGGCCAGGTTGAACACCACCTGGTCCGCGGCCGTGGCCAGCCCCGCCAGGGTGGTGGAGCGGCGCATCGTGATGGTGGAGTTCCACGTCGTCGTGGCCAGGTAGTACGAGCCGTTGTACTGCTGCAGCCAGGGGTCCGGGCCGTTGCGTTTGATCGGGTTGGTGAACGTGCGGGTCGTGCCGCCGGGGGTGGTGGGGGTGGTGCCGCCGAGGCGGACCAGCTGCCACTGCTGGTTGGTGCCGTCCACGTCCTGGTAGGCGGCCAGAT
>NZ_JBFAJA010000216.1:0-2595 GCF_040654975.1 Dactylosporangium sp. NPDC050588
TACAGGTTGAGCACCCGCCGCACGCCCGGGTTGGCGTAGATCCGGTCGACCAGCGCCCGGGTCAGCGGCTCCCCACCGGCGAACACGGCCCGCACGCCGCTCGGCAGCGGCGACCGCAGCAGCGCGGCGAGCGCGGACGGCACACCGTAGACGGTCGTGACCTCATCCCGGGCCGGCAGAGTCGGCAGCGCGAGGACGTTGTCGGCGAGGATGACCGTGCCGCCCGTGACCAGGGGCAGGAACAGCTGGGTGATCGACGGGTCGAAGCAGATCGACGCGGTGGCGAGCATGCCCCGCAGTTCCTCGGCCGTGTACGCGGCCGCCTCCCACCGCAGCAGGTTCATCGTGTTGCGGTGCTCGACGACGACGCCCTTGGGGCTGCCGGTGGAGCCGGAGGTATAGATGACGTACGCTACGTCGGTGCCGTCGCCGGGCAGGTCCAGCGGGGTCGCGTCGGCGTCCGCGGCGATCTCGTCGACCGGCACCGCGACCGCGTCCAGGCCGGCCCACGTCGAGGCACGGGTGGTCGCGACGAGCCGCATCTTCGTGTCGCCGGCGATGTACGCCAGCCGCTCGGCCGGGTACGCCGGGTCCATCGGCACGTAGGCGGCGCCGGTCTTCAGCACGCCCAGCAGCGCCGGGAGCAGGTGCTCGTCCCGGCCCAGACACACGCCCACGAGTTCACCGGGACCGGCCCCGGCCCGGGCCAGCTCCCGGGCGATCCGGTTCGCGCGGGCGTCAAGCTCCGCGTAACACATCCGGACGGTGCCGGCGATCACGGCAACCCGGTCCGGTGTGCGCCTTACCTGCTCTTCGACCTGTTCATGGACACGCTGATACACGCCCAGCCCTCCTAATTTTCAGACGGCCGTGCGTTAGCCGTTTGCCTGCCGGAAATAATGCCGCACCAATCAAGGGGCATTCTGGGCCGCATCCACTGAAGTCAAATGGCCCGTGATCACCGGAAACGCTGTCTCACCTCGCAGAACGGACGCCGATCGGCGTGCGGCGAGGGAAAACCCTACCGAGCACCCTAGTGATGATTTGGCTGTAATCGCCCCACCTGCGAGTCTGAGCACATGGCACGAATTGGGGTTGTGTTGCCGCGGGAGGTTGATGGTGGCAATCGCGCGTTCGCCGCAGGCCCGGATCTTCGGGCGCGCCTTTGTTCACCGCCGTCTGCCGACGCGACAGCATTGACCTTCGACGGTGGCGTTTGAACGGTGTGCGCACGGTGCCGCCGGCGCCCTGCATGTGATCCAGAGCGGTGATGCGCCGCACCCGAGGTGAATCATCGGGTGATCCGCGGCACCAGGACCGCAACGAGTCCGGCGTTCGATGCCTGCCGCCCTAGCATCGACTGGTTGCCTCCGCTCGACCGGCTCCGCCTGCCCAGCCACGCCGGAACCGATGTGTTCGACAAGAGGGCCGATTGATGCACGGACGCCTAGCGTCATGGCTGGTGCGGGTCAGCCAGCCGTCATCCGCCGTAGGGATCGCAGTCGGCGCCGGGTTCACCGTCGCGGAGACCCTGCTGGTCGCCCCGCTGCGGCAGGTTGCTCCGCTGGAAGCCCTGGCTCTCGTCTACCTGCCCGGTGTCCTCGTCGTCTCCACGGTGTGGGGCCTGTGGTCGGGTGTGGCGACGTCGATCCTCAGCGCGCTCGCGTTCGACTACTTCCACACCCCGCCGACCGGGCGCTTCCAGACCGAGGACTGGCGGGACTGGCTCGGGCTTTCGGTGTACCTCATGGTCGCCACGGTCTCCGCTTCGCTGGCGCAGCTGGCCCGCGCGCGGGCGCTCGAGTCCATCGAACGAAAACGGGAGGCCGACGCGGTCGCCGAGATGACCCGGCTCATCCTCGGCGCCGACGATGTGCGCGCCGTCCTTCCGGAAGCCTCCGATCGGATCGCGTACGCCATGCGGCTGCCGTATGCGGCGATCGAGCCTGATCCGGTGCCGCGGCGCGAGGACCAGATCCAGCTGCCGTTGGACCCGGGCGCGCTCGTCGTCCCCGGAGACGTCCCGGACCGAGTCCTGCGGCGTCTGCAGGACGGGGTGGTGCCCGGGCTGGCGACCGTGCTGCGGGCCGGTCGATCCTTGCAGGCGAACCGGGCCGGGCTGCAGGCGCTCCTCGCTCAGCAGGCGGCGTTGCGCCGGGTGGCGGTGCTGGTGGCCAACGGCGTCGCCTTCGCCGAGATCGTCGCGGCGGTCGCCACCGAGGCGGCCGACCTGTTCAACGCGGACGCCACGCGGGTCTGGCGCTGGGACGGTCCCAGCACGGTGACCGGCGTCGCCGAGTACAACAGAGAGCCAGGAACCGAGTCGACGCTGGGCAAACAGGTTGACTTCGCCGGTGGCGTCGTGGAGGTGGTGCGGCACGGCTCCCGTCCGGCCCGCATCGACTCGTACGAGGGCCGCAGCGGCCCGCTGGCCGATCTCGCCCAGGCGGGAGGCATGCACGCCTCGGTCGGCGCGCCGATCATCGTCGAGGGCCGGGTCTGGGGCGTCGTCGTCGCCCTTTGGCGGCGGGCCGGCCCGCCGCCGCGCGGCCGCGAGCATGAGCGCGCGAACATCACCCAGCTCGTGGCCACCGC
>NZ_JBFAJA010000217.1:0-2582 GCF_040654975.1 Dactylosporangium sp. NPDC050588
AAAGCCTCATCGGTACGACCGGCGACCGCCGTCCCGATCGGCACATCCGTGCCCGCACCCAGCTTCGACAACAGCACCCCGACCGCGGCCTGGACCACCATGAAGACCGTCGCGCCGTGCTCGCGAGCCACGTCGCGCAGGCGGGCGTGCACCTCCGCGGGGATGTGCAGCGGCACGGTGTGGCCGACGTGGCTCGCCGCCGCCGGGCGGGCGTGGTCGGTGGGGAGCTCCAGCTCGTCCGGCGCGCCGGCGAGGGCCTGCCGCCAGTGGGCGACCTGCCGGGCGATGACGCTGCCCGGATCGTCCTCCGAACCGAGCACGTCACGCTGCCAGAGCGCGTAGTCGGCGTACTGGACCGGCAGCCGCGTCCACTGTGGAGCTTCGCCGGCCAGCCTGGCCGTGTACGCCGTCGTCAGGTCCGCCGCGAGGGGGCCGGCGGACCAGCCGTCGCCCGCGATGTGGTGGATGACGACGACCAGGACGGACTCGTCGGTGAACAGCGACGCCCGGATCGGGATCTCCCGCTCCAGGTCGAACGGGTGCCGGGTCGCGGCGGTGACCGCCTCGGGGCTGCCCCCGGACACCTCGAGACGCCAGCCGTCGCGCCACTCGGTGTCGTCGAGGATCCGCTGGAACGGTGCGCCGCCGGCGACGGGGAACACGGTCCGCAGGACCTCGTGCCGCCCGATCACGTCGCGCAGCGCGGCGTCGAGCGCGGCGACATCCACGGCGCCGGAGAGGCGCAGCACGACGGGGACGTTGTAGGTGGGGCTCGGGCCTTCGAGCCGGCCGATGAACCAGAGGCGTTGCTGCGCGTACGACAGCGGCAGGCGCTCCGGGCGGACCTGGGGCGTCAGGGCGGGCCTCGCCGTGCCGGCGTCCGGGAGGCGGGCGGCGAGTCCGGCGACGGTCGGGCTGTCGAACAGGGTCCGGATGTCGATCTCGACGCCGAGGGCCGCCCGGATCCGGCTGACGAGACGGACGGCGAGCAGGGAGTGGCCGCCGAGGGCGAAGAAGTCGTCGTCGACGCCGACGGTGCCGAGGCCGAGGACGTCGGCGAACGCGGCGCACAGGGCGGTCTCGCGGGCGCCGGCGGGGCCGCGGCTCGACGTGCCGGCGCCGGTGGCGTCGGGTGCGGGCAGCGCCCGCCGGTCGAGCTTGCCGTTGCCCGTCAGCGGCAGCGCGTCCAGGGCCACGAACGCGGTCGGCACCATGTACTCGGGGAGGCGGGCCGCGACGAACTCCCGCAGCCCGTCGGTGGCGCCGACGACGTACGCGACGAGCCGCCGGTCGCCGGGGACGTCCTCACGGACGACGACGGCCGCCTGGGTGACCTGCCGGTGCCCGGTCAGCACGGCCTCGATCTCGCCGGGTTCGATCCGGTACCCGCGGATCTTCACCTGCTCGTCGGCGCGGCCGAGGTACACCAGGTTCCCGTCGGCGTTCCAGCGCACGACGTCGCCGGTGCGGTACAGGCGCTCACCGCTGCCGAGCGGGTCGGCGACGAACCGGGCCGCGGTCAGCCCGGCGCGGGCGACGTAGCCGCGGGCCAGCTGCGCGCCGCCGATGTACAGCTCACCGGCCACTCCCACTGGCACCGGCTGCAGCCGCTCGTCCAGCACGTACAGGCGGGTGTTGGCGATCGGCCTGCCGATCGGCACCTGATCCGCCAGGTCCTGGCCGGCGACGGCGCGGTACACGCAGCAGCCGACAACGGTCTCGGTCGGCCCGTACTCGTTCACGACGACCGAGCCGGGCGAGTGCGAGAGCCAGTCCCGGACCGGCGCGGCCAGGAGCGCCTCGCCACCGACGACGAGCACCCTCGCGCTCGGACCGGTCAGCAGCTCGCTCAGCATCGGCAGATGCGCGGGGACCACCTTCAGCACGTCGAACCCGCCGGAACCGTTGACGACGTCCGCCAGGCCCTCGGCGCCGCCGTCGACGCTGGCCACGACCCGCGACCCGGCGATCAGCGGCACGATGACGCTGGTGACCGTGAGGTCGAACGCCAGGGAGGAGTGCAGCACCGCACCCTGACCGGCCGGACCGTACTCGGCGGCGGCCCACTGCGCGTAGTTCGTCAACCCGCCGTGGGTGACCGCCACACCCTTCGGCGTGCCGGTCGAACCGGATGTGTAGATGACGTACGCGAGATGATCCGGCAGCACCGGCACCCACAACGGATCCGGCGACTGCCGGCCGATGCGCGGGTCGTCGACCGCGACGGTCCGCACCCGCCCCGCCGGCAGCTCGTCCAGGTCGTCCTCGAGACCCAGCAGCACCGCAGCCTTCGCGTCGGCGAGCATGAACGCGATCCGCTCCGCCGGGTACGCCAGGTCGATCGGCAGGTACGCGCCGCCCGCCTTCCACACCGCCAGCAACGCCACCACCATGTCGACCCCGCGCGGCAGGTACAAGCCGACGACAGAGTCAGGCCCCACCCCCGCACCAGCCAAGTAGCGGGCCAGCCGGTTCGCGCGGGCGTCCAGGTCCACATAGGACACCTCCACGCCGTCACACACCACCGCCACCGCGTCCGGCGTCCGCGCCACCCGCTCGGCGAACAACACCGGGACGAGGTC
>NZ_JBFAJA010000218.1:0-2480 GCF_040654975.1 Dactylosporangium sp. NPDC050588
CGGGCCGCTCACGGGCAGTGCAGGTTCGGCTCGCGGCGACGCCGGAGGCGGCGTTGTGAGCGGCCAGCGGAGCGGCTCGGGCCGCTCACGGGCAGGACAGGATCGACCAGCGGCGACGCCGCAGGCGGCGTCGTGAGCGGGCAGCGTCGACTCCCGGAGGCGGCGTCGTGACGTACGAGCGGCTGGTCCGCCCGGTCCTGTTCCGGCTCGGCGGCGGTGACGCCGAGACGGTGCACGAGCGGACCCTGCACTGGCTGTCGCGGGTGCCGTCGACGAAGCGGGCCTACAGCCCGCCCGGTGCGCGCCGGACCGTGTTCGGGATCGACTTCCCGAACGCGGTCGGGCTCGCCGCCGGCATGGACAAGGACGGCCGGGCGCTGCGGGCCTGGCCGCGGCTCGGCTTCGGCTTCGTCGAGGTCGGCACCGTCACCTGGCATCCGCAGCCCGGCAACGACCGCCCCCGCCTGTTCCGGTTCCCTCCGCAGGAGGCGATCGTCAACCGAATGGGCTTCAACAACGGCGGCGCACGGGCCCTCTCGGCCCGGCTGAAGGCCCTCGGGCCCCTGCCCGTGCCGCTGGGGATCAGCCTCGGCAAGTCGAAGGTGACGCCCCTGACCGGTGCCGTCGAGGACTACGTCAGCAGTTTCCGGCAGCTGTACGACCAGGGCGCGTACTTCGCGGTGAACGTCAGCTCGCCGAACACCCCCGGGCTGCGGGAGCTGCAGGACAAGGCGCACCTGACGGCGCTGCTCGGCGCGCTGCACGCGGAGAACCGGGCGGGCAAGCCCGTGCTGGTGAAGGTCGCCCCCGACCTGACCGACGCGGCGCTCGGCGAGCTGCTCGACGTGTGCCTGGCCCAGGGCGTCGCCGGGCTGATCGCCACCAACACGACCGTCGCCCGGCCGGGCGTGACGACGACCGAGACCGGCGGGCTGAGCGGCCGCCCGCTCGCGCCGCGGGCCCTGGAGGTCGTGCGCTTCGTCGCCAAGGAGAGCGGGCTGCCGGTCGTCGGTGTGGGCGGGATCACCTCCGCCGCCGACGTGACCCGCATGCTCGAGGCCGGGGCGTCGCTCGTGCAGCTCTACACCGGATTCATCTACCACGGCCCGCGCCTCGTGAAGCAGGCCGTCCACGCCACCAGGGAGCACACGTGAGCGAACGGTTCGGAGCCCGGCTGAGGGCCGCCATGGACGCGCTGGGGCCGCTGTGCGTCGGGATCGACCCCCACTCCTCCCTCCTGACCGCCTGGGGCCTCTCCGACGATGTCAAGGGCCTGGAAGCGTTCAGTCGGACGGTGGGGGAGGCCCTGGCTGACCGGGTCGCGGTGATCAAGCCCCAGTCCGCCTTTTATGAGCGTTTCGGCTCCAGGGGCATAGCGGTGCTGGAGTCGACTATCCGACAGTTTGACTCGACCCGGACTCTTGTAGTTCTCGACGTCAAGCGGGGTGACATCGGCTCGACGGCCGCCGCGTACGCGGACGCGTACCTCGACCCGGCGTCCCCGCTGCGGGCCGACGCGATCACCGTCAGCCCGTTCCTCGGGGTCGGTTCGCTGCGCCCGATCTTCGACAAGGCGGCCGCGAACGGCCTCGGCGCGTTCGTCCTCGCGCTGACGTCGAATCCCGAGGGCGCGTCGGTCCAGCGCGCCGTCGGGGCCGGCGGAAGGACCGTCGCGCAGACCGTCGTCGACGAGATTGCGCAGCTCAACGCGGGTGTGACGCCTCTCGGCGACGTCGGCGTCGTGATCGGCGCGACGCTCGGTGAGCACGGCCACGACCTGACGAACCTCAATGGACCGATCCTGGCGCCGGGCCTCGGTGCACAGGGCGGCAGGGCCGACGGACTGCGGGCCGCGTTCGGTGATCAAGCCCCTGACGTGCTGCCGTCGTACTCCCGGGAGATCCTCGGCGCGGGCCCGGACGTGGCCACGCTGCGTGCTGCCGCGGAGCGGGCGCGTGACGAATGCGCGGCCGCTCTGGCGGTCACCGCCTGATCATCAAGCCGCCACCGGCCGTCGATCATGCGATACCCACGTTGCCGAAATGGCTCGTGACCGCTAGTTTTCCCGGCGCTAGACCATCAACATTCTTTTCAAGGGACCTGAGGAGACCTGGTGCCGCTCCCGTCACTGAGCCCGGAACAGCGCGCGGCCGCTTTGGAAAAAGCGGCTGAGATTCGTAAGGCTCGCGCTGAGCTGAAGGAGCAACTGAAGCAGGGGAAGACCACCCTCGCTGCCGTGCTCGATCGTGCGGAGTCCGACGACGTCGTCGGCAAGCTTCGGGTTTCGGCCGTGCTGCAGGCAATGCCCGGCATCGGCAAGATCCGCGCGACGCAGATCATGGAGAAGCTGAAGATCGCCGACAGCCGCCGCCTCCGCGGCCTGGGCGACCAGCAGCGCAAGGCACTGCTCGGGGAGTTCGCCGGCGGCAAGTGACTGCCGCCTGGCCGGTCCCCCCGGACCAGTGTTGAGACCTCGGCGC
>NZ_JBFAJA010000219.1:0-2360 GCF_040654975.1 Dactylosporangium sp. NPDC050588
TCGAACGCGAACGAGTGGAACCACGTCCACACGTCATCCGCACCGAACGCGAACTGCTCCGCCGTCGCGGCCAGCAGCGTCATCACGTTGCGGTGCGACACGACAACGCCCTTCGGCGTGCCGGTCGACCCCGACGTGTAGATCACGTACGCCGGGTGGTCCAGCAGCAGGCCCGGCACCTGAACGGCGCTGTCGTCGTCCGGCAGGTCCGAAAGATCGGACATGACCAACGCCGGACGGGCGTCCGCCAGCATGAACGCCACCCGCTCCGCCGGGTACGCCGGATCGATCGGCAGATAGCCCGCGCCCGCCTTCAGGACGCCGAGCAGCGCCACGACCAGGTCAGCGGAGCGGTCCATCCGCACGGCGACCAGGCTCTCCGGGCCGACGCCACGACCGGCGAGGAAGCGGGCCATCCGGTTGGAGCGGGCGTCCAGGTCCGCGTACGACAGGCGCAGGTCACCGTCGACCAGGGCGGTCGCGGCAGGGGTGCCGGCGGCCTGCGCCGCGAACACGGACACCAGCGTGCCGGCCGGCGTCACGTCGACCGCGGGGTTCCACTCCGACAGGACCTGGCGGCGCTCGGCCTCGCCGAGCACGTCGACGGTGGCGAGCGGGGCCGCGGCGTCCTGCGACAGGGCGGCGACGAGACCCGCCGTCGCGGTGTGCAGCATGGCGGCGACCGCGTGCGGGTCGATGGGGGCGGCGGCGTCGACCGCGAACGTGAAGCCGGTGCCGTCGTCGTCGACGGACACGGTCAGCGGGTAGTTCGTCCGTTCGCGGGCGGAGAGGACCTCGAACCCGCCGGTGCGGGCCGGGCCGCCGGTGCCGGCGTGCCGGTAGTTGAACAGGGTCGTGAACAGCGGCTCGTCGGCGGGGACGGCGCTGACCCGCTGCGCCAGCGCGAGCGAGGCGTGCTCGTGTTCGAGGAGGCCGGCGAGCTGGCGGCGCATGCCGGCGACGGCGGCGGCCGCGTCGAGGTCGCCGGTGCGGACGCGGACGGGCAGCGTGTTGATGAACGCGCCGGGGACCCGCTCGGCGCCGGTTCCGGCGTTCATACGGCCGAGGAGGACGGTGCCGAACACGACGTCGGTACGGCCCGAGACGGCGGCGAGGACCCGGGACCAGACGACGTGCATGACGGTGGCCGGGCTGGCGCCGAGCCGCCGGGCCGCGTCCCGCAGCCGGTGCGCGAGGGCCGGCTCGACCCCCAGGTGGGCGGTGACGACGTCGGAGCCGTCGCCGTGGACGCCCGCGACGCCGAAGGCGACGGTCGGCGCGTCGACGCCGGCGAGCAGGGCGCGGAAGTGCTCCTCGTGCCCGCCCGTGGCGCGGGCCTGGGCGACGAAGTTCCGGAACGGGACCGGCTCCGGCAGGTCGGCGGGGCGGCCGTCGAGGACGGCCTGGATCTCGCCGAGGACGACGTCGAGGGCGGTGTGGTCCTGGACCAGGTGATGGACGCGGACGAGGGCCAGCCACCGGCCGTCCGCCTCGGGGCTGACGTGGACGTCGAGCAGCGGGGCCCGCCCGAGGTCCATGGACCGGCCGACCTCGTCGACGCTGCCGACCTCGACGACCGGCAGCGTGGCGCTCCGCCACACCACCTGGACCGGTTCGCGCAGCCCCTCCCACACGACGGAGGTGCGGAACACGTCGTGCCGGTCGATCACCTGCTGCAGCGCCGCGGTGAACGCGTCGAGGCGGGCGCGGCCGTCGAAGGCGAGGACGGTGGACAGCACGTAGGCGTCGTCGCCACCGCCGGCCAGGAGGTGGTGGAAGAGAATGCCTTCCTGCAGCGGGGCGAGGGGGTAGATGTCGGCGATGTCGTCCTCGGCGACGGCGGCGGTGACGATCCGCAGCTCGTCCTCGGTCAGGTCCGTGAGGGTGCCGGGCACGGCGACCGGCACCGGCCCGGCGGTCGCGGCGAGGCCGGCCGGGGACGGGGTCTCGAACAGCGCCCGGACGGACACGGCGACGCCCCGTTCCCGGAGCCACTCGACGAGGCGGACGGCGAGCAGGGAGTGGCCGCCGAGGGCGAAGAAGTCGTCGTCGACACCGACCGCGTCCAGGTCGAGCACCTGCGCGAACGCGGCGCACAGCAGCTCTTCGTGGACGTTCGCGGGTCCGCGGCCGGCACCGGTCTGGAACTGCGGCGCGGGCAGCGCCCTCCGGTCCAGCTTGCCGTTCACCGTCAACGGCAACGCGTCCAGGGTCACGAACGCTGCCGGCACCATGTACTCCGGCAACGACGCCGCAACGTGCTCCCGCAACCCTTCGCCAGCACCGACCACATAGGCCACCAGCCGGTCCTCGCGCAGCAGAACGGCCGCCTGCGAGACTTCCGGATGGGTCAGCAGGAC
>NZ_JBFAJA010000220.1:0-2313 GCF_040654975.1 Dactylosporangium sp. NPDC050588
TCCAGCGGCAGACCCCGGGTCGCCGCATCAAGGTGCCTGGCCCCGTCCACCTTCGCCGCCATCACCGTCGCGATCCGCTCCGGCGTCAACGCGTCCACAGTCCCGTCGTCCAGGACACCAGCAGCGTGAATGACCGCGTTCGGCGCGTAGCGGGCGACCAGGTCGGCGACAGCGGCAGGATCGGTGACGTCCGCGGCTACGACCTCGACACCGTCCACCTGTACAGCGTCAGAGCCGCGACGGCTGACCAGCACAACCCTGGACGCGCCCTCCGCGGTCAGCCACCTCGCGACGTGCCCGCCCAGGGCGCCGGTACCGCCCGTGACGAGCACCGTCCCGGATGGGCGCCACCCTCGCGTCGCGGTCGCCCTGGCGAGGCGCCGACCGTGAACGGTGCCCGACCGGACGGTGACCTGGTCCTCGGCACCGGCAAGCACTCCGGGCAGCAGGGACAGGTCGGCGTCGCTGTCGAGATCGACGAGGCCGCCCCACCGGTCCGGGTGCTCCAGGGCGACGACCCGGCCGAGACCCCAGATCGCGCGCTGCACCGGATCCGTCGAAGCACCCCGGGTCACGCACCACAGCGGCCCTTTGTCACCGAGCGACTGCACGATGGCCAGTGCCTCGGCCGCATCGGCAGGCAACGCCACCACACCCGCGAACGAAGCGTCCGGGAGGTCGCTGTGAACGACCGTCTCGGCACCCGCCGCCGCCAGCGCCGCCACGACCGCCTCGGAGCCGCTACCGACCACGAGCCAGGTGCCGGTGAGCGTCGCGTCGCGGCGCGGCAGCGGCGCCCAGTCCTCGCGGTACAGCCAGCCATCCACAGTGGATTCACGCTGCAACCACCTCGCGAACGTGGGGGCAGTGCCGCGGCGGACCGTCGGCCAGAACCGCTGCCGCTGGAACGGGTACGTGGGCAGGTCGACGCGCCGACCGCCGGCCAGGAGCCGGGTCCAGTCGGGCGACCATCCGGCGACGTGGGCCCGGGCGAGCGCGGTCATCAGGGTGCTGACTTCGTCGCGGCCCTTCCGCATCGCCGGGATGCCGTCGACCAGCGCCGACAGGATCCCGTCGGGGCCGACCTCCAGGAACCGCGTCACGCCCTTCTGCCTGAGACGATCGGCGGCGTCGGCGAACCGGACCGTCCCCCGGACCTGACCCACCCAGTACTCCGGGTCGGTCAACTCGCCGGTGGACGTCGTCGCAATCGGAATCCAAGGCTTGTTGAATTTCACGGTGGCGAGGACCTCGCGGAACGCGTCGAGCATCCCGTCCATCCGCGCCGAATGGAACGCGTGACTCACGTTGAGCCGCCGCGTCTTGGCGAACCCCGCCGCGACCTTCTCGACGGCGTCCTCGTCGCCGGAGACCACCACGGCGTCCGGGGCGTTGACGGCGGCGATCTCCGCACCGCCGACCAGCACCTCCCGGACCGCCTCCTCGGAGGCCTGGATCGCCACCATCGCGCCACCCGTGGGCAACTCCTGCATGAGCCGGCCGCGGGCGGCCACCACCTTGCAGGCGTCCTCCAGGGACCACACCCCGGCCACATGCGCCGCGGCCAGCTCGCCGATCGAGTGACCGAGCAGGAAGTCGGGTCGCAGACCCCAGGACTCCAGCAGCCGGTACACCGCGACCTCAACCGCGAACAGGGCGGGCTGCGTCCACTGCGTCTCATCGAGCCGCGCATCATCCACCTCGACGAGGGCGCACACCTCGTCGTACGCCGCGGCGAAGACCGGGAACGCCTCGTAGAGACCGCGGCCCATGCCGGGCCACTGCGCACCCTGACCGGTGAACAGCATCGCGTTCCCGCCCTCGGTGACCCGGCCACGGATCACCGCGTCGCCGAGCACGACGGCCCGGTGGTCGAACGCCGACCGTCCGGTCGCGAGGGAGTGACCGACGTCGACAGGATCGGCGAGGGTCGCCTGCCGGAGCCGGGTCACCTGCGCGTCGAGCGCCTCCGGGGTCCGCGCCGACAGCGGCCACGGCACCACCGGCAGCGGTGAGGGCGCGGCGGCCGGCGGGGTCGCGGGCGCCTCCTCCAGGATCACGTGGGCGTTGGTGCCGGAGATCCCGAACGACGACACCCCGGCGCGGCGCGGCCGGTCGGTGGAGGGCCACGGCCGGGCCTCGGTGAGCAGCGCGACCGCACCCTCCGACCAGTCCACATGGGACGACGGTGTGGTGACGTGCAGGGTGCGGGGCAGCATCTGGTGTTGCAGGGCGAGGACCATCTTCATGATCCCGGCGACGCCGGCGGCGGCCTGGGTGTGGCCGAGGTTCGACTTCACCGACCCGAGCCAC
>NZ_JBFAJA010000221.1:0-2228 GCF_040654975.1 Dactylosporangium sp. NPDC050588
TGTCGCGGCTTCCTGAAGACTGACCCCCAGCGGGTTTTTGAATCTTGACCCCTCCTCTTTGATGATCTTGGAGGGTGTTGAGCGTGGAGGACTGGGCAGAGATCCGCCGGTTGCATCGGGCGGAGGGTGTGCCTATCAAGGAGATCGTCCGCAGGTTGGGGGTGGCTCGGAACACGGTTCGTGCGGCGTTGGCGTCGGATCGGCCGCCGCGGTATGAACGGGCGCCGCGTGGGTCGGTGGTGGATGCGTTCGAGCCGCAGGTCCGGGTGCTGCTGAGTGAGTGGCCGCGGATGCCGGTGCCGGTGATCGCGCAGCGGATCGGGTGGCCGTATTCGTTGTCGCCGTTGAAGAAGCGGCTGGCGCTGATCCGGCCGGAGTATGTGGGGATCGATCCGGTCGACCGGACGGTGTATGAGCCGGGGCAGATCACGCAGTGCGATCTGTGGTTCCCGCAGCCGCGGATCCCGGTCGCTGCCGGTCAGGACCGGGTGTTGCCGGTGCTGGTGATGACGCTCGGGTTCTCCCGGTTCATGGCCGCGACGATGATCCCGACCCGGCAGGCCGGCGACATCCTGTCCGGGATGTGGCTGCTGATCTGCGAGATCGGCCGGGTGACCAGGAGCCTGGTCTGGGATCGAGAGTCCGCGATCGGCGGGACCGGCAAGGTGAGCGCGCCGGCGGCGGCGTTCGCCGGGACCCTCGCCACCCGCATCCAACTGGCCCCGCCCCGCGACCCGGAGCACAAGGGCATGGTGGAACGCGCGAACGGCTATCTGGAAACGTCGTTCCTGCCCGGACGCCGGTTCATCTCACCGACCGACTTCAACGCCCAGCTGCGGGAGTGGCTGGCGGCGACGGCGAACACCCGCACGGTCCGGTCGATCCAGGGCAGGCCCGTGGACCTTCTGGAAACCGACCGGCCTGCGATGCTGCCGCTGCCTCCCGTCGGCCCGCAGATCGGTCTGCAGCAACGGATCCGACTCGGCCGTGACTACTACGTGCGTGTCGACACCGTCGACTACTCCGTCGACCCACGCGTCATCGGCCGGTTCGTCGAGGTGACCGCCTCACCGGACGTGGTGACCGTGTCCTGCGACGGCACCATCGTGGCCCGGCACGACCGGTCCTGGGCCAAACACAGCGTGATCACAGACCCCGGCCACGCCGCGACCGCGAAGCTGATGCGCCACGCCCTCGCCGAGGACCGCCAACGCCGCCAAGCCGCCACCCGCCACCACGGCGACGGGCACCCCGTCACCCTGCGGGCCCTGCACGACTACGACGCCCTGTTCGGCGTCGACTTCAACCCAACAACCGTGAAAGCGAGCAGTGAATGACCAGAATGAGCGCCACCAAGACGAGACCCGCCACCGCCGGACCGAGCGGCGGGGTCAAAGACGGGATGCCGTCGATGATCGCCTACCTCACCCGAGTGTTGAAGACCCCGACCATCGGCGCGTTCTGGGAAGAACTCGCCGGCCAGGCCCGCGACGAGAACTGGTCGCATGAGGAGTATCTGGCCGCGCTGCTGCAACGGCAGGTCGCCGACCGTGAGTCCAAAGGCACCGTCATGCGCATCCGCACCGCGCACTTCCCGACCGTGAAGACCCTCGAGGACTTCAACCTCGACCACCTGCCCTCACTGCGCCGCGACGTCCTGGCGCACCTGGCCACCAGCACATACGTCGCCAAAGCCGAGAACGTCATCCTGCTCGGGCCACCCGGCCTCGGCAAGACCCACCTCGCCATCGCCCTCGGCGTCAAAGCCACCCAGGCAGGGCACTCCGTGCTGTTCGACACCGCCAGCAACTGGATCACCCGCCTCGCCGAAGCCCACCACGCCGGCCGCCTCGAAGCCGAACTCAAGAAGATCCGCCGCTACAAACTGATCATCATCGACGAAGTCGGCTACATCCCCTTCGACCAGGACGCCGCGAACCTCTTCTTCCAACTCATCGCATCCCGCTACGAACAGGCCTCCGTCATGGTCACTTCAAACCTGCCCTTCGGACGCTGGGGCGAGACCTTCTCCGACGACGTCGTCGCCGCAGCCATGATCGACCGACTCGTCCACCACGCCGAAGTCCTCACCCTCACCGGCGACTCCTACCGCACCCGCCAACGCCGCGAACTCCTCAACAAAGACCGCACCAACCACAACTGACCAACCACGGGAGGGGTCAAAATTCCCGAACCCAAACGGGGTCAATTTTCAAAAATCGGCGACA
>NZ_JBFAJA010000222.1:0-2107 GCF_040654975.1 Dactylosporangium sp. NPDC050588
CCCGCTCCCCAACCACCAAGTCCCACAGACCCTCAGGCGACACCACACCACCCGGAAAACGACACGCCATCCCGACGATCACCACCGGATCGCCATCGATCACCCCCGCCGCGCTGTCCGACTCCACCGGCCTCGGCACGCCACCGAACAGCACCTCGTCCAGACGGCCGGCCAGCACCGCCGGCGACGGGTAGTCGAACACCAGCGTCGCGGGCAGCGGTTCGCCGACGGCCGTCGACAGCTGGTTGCGCAGTTCGACGGCGCTCAGCGAGGTGAAGCCGAGGTCCTTGAAGGGGCGTTCCATGTCGATCCGGCTCGGGTCGGTCTGGCCGAGGACGACCGCGGTGTGCTCTCGGACCAGGTCCGTGATGCGGGCCCGCCGTCCGTCGGGGGTGAGCTTGCCGAGCTCGGCGGTCGGCCGTCGGTCCGGTACCGGCGGTGTGGTGGCGGCGAGGTTGCTCAGCAGGGGGCTGGGCCGGGTGGCGGTGAACGCGGCCGGGAACTTCTCCCAGTCGATGTCGGCGATCGTCACCGAGGTGTCGCCGCGGTCGAGGACGTATTGGAGGGCGGCCAGGGCTCGGTGCGGTGGCAGCGCCGTGTATCCGGTGCGGCGCAGCTCGCGTACGCCGTCAGCCATGCCCGCGCCCGCCCAGGGCCCCCACGAGATCACGACCGCGGGCCGTCCGGCCTTGCGCATCCGGCGGCCGAGCGCGTCGAGGTACGCGTTGGCGGCGGCGTAGTTGGCCTGCCCCGGCGTTCCGATGGCCCCGGCGACCGAGGAGAACAGCACGACCGCGGTCAGCGGGTGGTCGCGGGTCAGTTCGTCGAGCAGGCACGCCGACTGCGCCTTGGCGGCCAGCACGGTCTCGAACCGTTCCGGCGTCAACGATGCGATCACTCCGTCGTCGAGGACTCCCGCGGCGTGGAAGACGGCCGTGACCGCGCCGACGGTCCGCAGCGCGTCCGTGACCTGTTGCCGGTCGGCGACGTCGCAAGCGAGGACGGTGACTTCCGGCCCGTGCTCCCGCAGTTCCTGCGCGAGCTCAACAGCGCCGGGTGCGTCCGGGCCGCGCCGGCTGAGCAGGACGACGTGGTCCGCGCCGCGTTGCGCCACCCATCGGGCGACGGCTGCGCCGATCGCCCCGGTTCCTCCGGTGATCAGTACCGTGCCGTGCGGCGTCCAGGGTGCGCCGTCGGCGGGGCGTCCGGTCGACGGCAGTCGTTCGAGCCGGCGGACGAGGATGCCGGCGGTCCGGATGGCGACCTGGTCCTCGCCGCTGCCGGAGAGCAGGACGTCGACGAGGCGTTCGGCTGCGACCCGGCCGGCGGCGGGAAGGTCGATGAGGCCACCCCAGCGGGTGGGGTGCTCGAGGGCGGCGACCCGCCCGAATCCCCAGGTGGCCGCGGCGGCGGGGTGGTCGCCGGCGCCGGTGGTGGCTGCCCACACTGGACAGTGCGGTCCCGTGTCGGGGGTGGCCTGCAGCAGCCGCAGCACCCCGGCGAGGCCGTCGTCGCCGAGTAGCGAGAGGATCCCGTCATAGCCGTCGACGATCGGGTCGAGCGGCGTTGCAGGGTCCAGGACGAGCGTGGTGACGTCGGCGCCGGCGGCGGTGAGCGCGGTGGCGGCGGCGTCGGCCCAGCCGTCGGAGTCGCGGTTGCCGACGACCACGAGCCATCGCCCGGGTTGGCGAGTGCGGTCGAGTCGGGGCGCGCTGGTCCAGGTCTCGCGGTAGCACCAGCGGCGCAGCTCGGCCTCGTCCTGCTGCCGGTGCCGCCAGGCGGTGAAGGCGGGCCGCAGGGCAGCGAGGTCCTCGTCGAGGGGCACTTCGCCGCGCTCCACGGCGTCCCAGAACCCGCTGTCGCCGTCCGTGGTGTTCGACGCGGCGGGACGCGGCGGCAGCCAGTAACGCTGCCGTTGGAAGGCGTACGTCGGCAGGTCGGCTGGTCCTGCCCCGGCCGGCAGCACTGGCGTCCAGTCGACCGGCACCCCAACCGTATGCAACGCGCCCAAGGCCGTCAGGAACGCGACCACCTCATCAGCGTCACGACGCGACAGTGGCTTGACCTGACGATCAGCGAGCATCGCCGACAACGTCGCATCCGGACC
>NZ_JBFAJA010000223.1:0-2094 GCF_040654975.1 Dactylosporangium sp. NPDC050588
AGCTGCCCGGCGGGGCGGTCAAGACGAACGTGCATCCGGGCTTGCAGTGGCAACGACCGTAGAAGTGTTGTGCTGGAAGTGCATCGGCGAGGTCGCTGTGACCCATCTCGTGGAGAACGGCAACGACCCGGGCGGTCGCGTCGGGAAACGCCGTGGCCATGGTCGGCCTCGGCGGTTCGGTGGGCCGGTTGGGTCCGGTCATGCAGGTCACGTTCTCACACCGGCGTCGGGGCGGCGGCGAGGTGACTCCGGTTTGCGGGCTTTGAATCGGGCGATCGGCTTGGTGGTGGTGCGCGCCACTTCACTGATCAGGCTGTTCTCGTCATAGACGCGGTAGGTGGTGTCGGCTGCTTCGACGGTGACGGTTCGGCCGGCGTGGCGGATACCGACATGGATCTTCTGACCGGCGATGACGAGGGTGCCGCGGCTGCTGATGCGCCGGTCGACCCGTAGCGGATCGGCCGATGGTGCCGGGGCTGGCCCGGCCGGGCGGGCGTCGCGGATACGAGCCATGTCGGTGGGCGTTAGCGGGTTGGGCAGGCTGCGCAACAGCACACCCTGGTCGGTGATCTGCATCAGGGCTTGGTCGAGGCGGACGGTGACGCGCCGCCCGGCGAAGTGGCTGCCGATCGGGTGTTGACGGCCGGCCAGGCTGATCAGGCCGGTGGCGTTGACCAGCCGGTCCACCTCCACTGCTGCACCACGCTGGACAGGTGCGGCCGGTAGCGCTGGTGGGCCGGCGAGTTGACCACCGTCGGCGAGCAGCTGCCGCAGGTGGGCGGGGATCAGCCGGGACGGCACCGTCTTGAGCCGCACATCGTCCTTGAGCAGGTGCACGACGGTCGCGTCGGCCCACAGCGTGATGGTGGTGCCGGCATAAGCGGGGCCGAGCCAGAACTGCTGGCCGCACACGCCGAGATTGCCCGAGGCCGGGACGACCCTGGTCAGCTGCACGGCCAGGTTGACCGGGTCGACACCGTTAGCCGACATGACCAACGACGGCACCGGCGAGGCCGAGGTCGCCGGCACGCTCGACATCACTGACGGCGCAGGCTCATCAGTGGATGCAGCGGCCAGCGATGCGGGAATGCGCAGTGGCAGCTCTGCCTGATCTGGGCGCGGGACGAACAGGTCAGCGGGAAACGCCATGCCCAACGCCTGGTGCGGCCGGTCGGTGTTGTACTCCTGGCAGAAGGCGTCGATCGCGGCCTGCGCCGCCTCCATGCTCGGCCACACCGGCACGGCGTCGAGCAGTTCGCGTTGCAGGGTCTGGTGGAACCGCTCCACCTTGCCCGTCGTAGTGGGTGAGCGGGGCTTGGTGTTACGGGCGATGATGCCGTTCTCCCGGCAGATCCGCTCGAACAACACTTCACCCGGGCGAGGTTTGGTGAACCGGCCGGTGAACTGCTTGCCGTTATCGGTGAGCACCTCCTCCGGGATGCCGAAACGGCGCAACGCCGCCGCGAACGCCAGACACACCGCCCGGCCGGTGGCCCGGCGCACCACCGTGGCGATCACGCAGTAGCGGGAATGGTCATCCACCCCGGTGATCACCTTCGCCTCGCTGCCATCGGCCAGCATGATCCCGCCGACGATGTCCATCTGCCACAACTCCATCGGCCGGTCCCGCTGCCAGCGGGTGTAGTCCTGCCGGCGACGACCACGAGGCTGCGCGTCGACCAGGCCGTGCCGCACCAGCACCCGATAGATCGTGCTCAGCGACGGGACCGGGCCGGGACAGCCGTTGCGGCCCAGCTCGAACTCGATGCGCCGCTGCCCCCACCGCGGATGCTGACGACGCAGCTCACAGATCGCCGCCTCAACCTCCGGCGACGTCTGCGCCGGATGCGCATGCGGCCGATGCGACCCGTCAGCCAGACCCTCCAAGCCCAACGTTCGGTACCAGCCCAACCACCGGTGCACCGCCTGCCGCGACACCCCGAACCGCTCGGCGACCTCGGTCACCGGCACCCCGGCTTCCACCTCTAACACGGCGCGATACCGCTGTTCCGTCATGGTCAACTCCACCAGCACTCGGCGGAGTGTCACCCATCAAGTGAAGTCAACCTGTAACGGATCAAGCGGAGTACGACA
>NZ_JBFAJA010000224.1:0-2012 GCF_040654975.1 Dactylosporangium sp. NPDC050588
CGCTGAACCATTTACCGGAGACCTCTTCAGATTTCGATCACCGCCACGCCGTGACTTCACCCGGCCTGCACAAATTTATGAAACGCGCCCTAGTCCCTTCGGTCGATCTTCACGGCATGAACATCTGATCGGGCTGGCCGGGAACGGGGCCTCCCACTTAGCCTCTCCCTAATTCCGATCATCCGTCTGGCGTGAACCGTCGATGTCCGCCGGGGTGATCCTCGTGGGGAGGAAACAACCATCAGCACGAAGGGCATGGAAAGGGCTGCGTATGGACGGCTCGTAAGCCGGCCGCGGCGCTGGGCGATGGTGGGCGTCTCGACGCTCGCCGCCGCGGGCGTGGTGCTCGTCTCGGGCACGCCGGCCTCGGCGGAGGTGGTCAATCCGCCGCGGGGCGAGGTTCTCGGCGACGCGAACCAGAGCCTGGCCGGTAGCTACCTCGTTCAGCTGAAGAGCACCGCCTTCGGTGGTATGAACACGGCGCAGGCGAAGGCCGGCGTCACCAGTTCGGCGAAGGCTCTGACGACCCGTCACGGCGGCAAGGTCACCAGCGAGTACAGCGTCGTGTTGAAGGGCTTCGCGGTCAGCGGTCTCTCCGAGGACGAGGCCGCGCGTCTGGCGGCAGACCCTTCGGTGGCGTCCGTCTCGCGTGATGTCCTGCAGCGCAAGTCGGACACGCAGAGCAATCCGGTCTGGAACCTGGACCGGATCGACAGCCGCATCATGATGCCGAACTATCAGTACACCTACCCGAACACGGCGTCGTCGGTGACGGCGTACGTGATCGACACGGGTCTGTACAAGGAGCACAACGAGTTCGGCGGCCGGGCTTCGTGGGGCAAGAACTTCGTCGACCGGGCGCTCCGCCCGGCCACCGACCCGTATGGTCGGAACACGCCCGAGCACAACCTGCCGGAGAACGTCTCCGACTGTGACGGGCACGGCACGCACGTGGCCGGCACGCTCGGCGGCACCACGTACGGTGTGGCCAAGCAGGTGAAGATCGTCGGGGTCCGCGTCCTGGACTGCAACGGCCTCGGCTACATCACTGAGGTCATCGCCGGCATCGAATGGGTCACGGCGAACGCGGTCAAGCCGGCCGTGGTCAACGTGAGCCTCGGTGCCAACGAGATCATCCCGGCGCAGGACGAGGCCGTCCGCAAGTCGATCGCGTCCGGGCTCACCTACTCGATCGCCGCCGGTAACGGCGACGGCGACCCGTACAACCCGCGGCCGCTCAATGCCTGCGACCAGTCACCGGCCCGGGTCCCCGAGGCGTTGACCGTCGGTGCATTGGACCAGTGGGCCTACGGCGGCTTGGAGTTCCCGGCCGCCTGGTCGAACTACGGGCCGTGCGTGGACATCTTCGCCCCCGGCACCCACATCACGTCGGCAATGATCGGCTGGGCGTACGGCACCGCTGAGCTGGATGGCACGTCGATGGCGTCTCCGCACGTCGCCGGCGCGGCCGCGCTGATCCTGCAGGCACACCCGAACTACACCCCGTCGCAGGTGCGCCAGGCGATCATCCAGAGCGCCACGAACGGTGTCCTGGACATGGGGGCGACGTACCAGCCGTACGCGGCGAACAGCACGGCGAACCGGCTCCTGTACGTGCGTCAGGTCGACCCGCCGGCGATCGCGTCGAAGCCCGTTGGGATCAACAACCAGCGGTTCGGCACGACCGAGGTGTACGGGCGTACGACGGACAACCGGATCGTGTACGCGTACCGGGCCGGTACGGAGTGGTCGGACTGGTCTGACCTGGGTGGCAACACGCAGGGTGACCCGGCTGTGCTGTACAACCCGACGTACGGCACCACTGAGGTGTACGCGCGTCTGTCGAACAACCACCTTGCCTACCGTTACTACTCCAACGGTTGGTCCGGGTGGAACGACCTCGGGGGCGAGCTGGCGGGTAACCCGGCCATCTTGTACAACCCGAAGTACGGCACGACCGAGATCTACGCCCGGTTCGCTGACGGGACGCTGAAGTACAAGTACTACGCCAA
>NZ_JBFAJA010000225.1:0-1998 GCF_040654975.1 Dactylosporangium sp. NPDC050588
CCCGGGTTCCGCAGATGCATGTCGGTTCTAGGTGGTGAAAGTATGCGTTGAGCTGCGGAAACACGGCTTGGCCGAGTGACGGGGCGTGTCACTAGGTGTGGGTGTTTGTGCTGGTCAGGCGCGTGTGGCTAGGTCCAGGATCTTCTTGGGCGGTTCGACGCCGAGGGCGGTGAGCAGGTCGCGTTGAGTCTTGGTGAGGGTGGTGGTCTGGCGGAAGGTGCCGGCGGGGCCGGTGTAGGTGACCGCGTGCAGGCGTTGCAGGTTGTCGCGGATGGTGGGCCAGGTCTGGCCGGTGGTGGTCTCGGCGATGCGGATGAGGAGCAGGGCGAGCCAGCAGAGGGTGACGTGGGCGCGGATGCGGTCTTCCTTGCGGTGATAGACCGGTCGCAGGTCGATGACCTGTTTCATGGTGCGCCAGCCGCGTTCGACTTCGAGTAACTGTTTGTAGCCCAGCGCGATGTCCTCTGTGGACAGTGTCGGGTCGGAGGTGCGCAGCAGGTACTTGCCGTCGAGGTTGGTTTCGGTGGCGATCGCGGCGGCGTCGATGCGCAGTAGTCCGCCGGGGGTGCGCCGCAGGTAGCGTTTCAGGTGCGGTTTGGTGGAGATGACACCGGCGAGTTCGTCGCGGCGGGTGCGGGGCAGCCGGTCGGTGTCGTCGATCAGTTCGGTGAGTGCGGCGATGTGCCGGGTGCGGCGGTCGGCGTCGCGTTGGGCTTCGGCGGGGTTGTAGCAGATGACGAACCGGTCGTCGGCGAGGTCGGTGTCGAGGCGGACCTCTTTGACCTGCAGGTTGTCCCGGACGGTGCGGTAGCGGCCTTGCCGGGACAGGGCGGCGTCGGCGGCTGGGGTGCCACCGCGGAGTTTCTCCCCGAGGATGTAGTGTCCGTCGCCCTGTTGCAGGAAGCGGCGGTTGGCGGCGGAGGCGAACCCGCGGTCGGCGACCCAGACGACGCGGGCGAGCCGCCATGCTTGGATGTCGGTTTTGACCTGGCGGATCAGGGCGGAGTCTGCGGTGTTGCCGGGCCAGGACCAGCAGCGCACCGGGATCCCGTCGCGGGTGACGGCCATGCCGACGATGACCTGGGGCAGGTCGTCGCGGTGGTCTTTGGACTTGCCGAAGCTGCGGAACCCGGCGGTGCCGGCCTGTCCGGCCGGTTGCGTGTCGTCGGTGACGCGGCCGTGCGCGTCCCGTGCGACCGGCTCGTCGGCGTCCTCGGTCTGGAAGTAGGTCGAGGTGGTGTCGAAGAACAGCAGGTCGACCTCGAGGTTGAGCAGGTGGGCGGTGGCGTGGAAGACCTCTTCCGCGAGGGCCGGTTCGGCCTGCAGCAGCCAGTCCATCGCCCGGTAGCAGGCATCGTCACCGATCTCGGGCAGGCCGTCGATGTGCACGTCATGGGTGATCCAGGCGGTGGCGGCGAGCTTGCTGGACGGGGCCAGGGCCCGGTTGGCAACGAGGGCGAACAGGATCCGTTCGACCCGGTCGCCGAGCCGGCGGCCGGTCAGCCGGGCCTGCATCGCGGTGTCGATGCCGAGGCGGCGCCACAACGCGTCCAGGACGTGGACGCCGCCGTGCGGGCGGGCCTCGGTGAGTTCCAGCCCGCCCGACGCGCCCGCGGGCGTGGGGGCGGCCGGGTCGAGCAGCCGGGACAGCGCGTCGACGAGGCGTCCGATCCCGGCACGGTCCAGGTCGTCGGCGCGGCCGAAGGAGTACAGCACCTTCGTGCGGGAACGCTGCTCAGCGGGGTCCCACTCGTTGTGCGCCAGTTGCAGGTAGCGCACGGCGCGGCCGTCGCTGGTCTTGCGGGTCGAGGTCCGCACATACACGAGCCCGGACGCTACACGTGTCTATGCCAACCAGCAAAGCCGCAGCCCGAGCTACGAATCTGACCGGAACCGTGTCACTAGGCGATTCCAGCATTTCCGACTACCGTAACGCCGCTGACCTGCGATTCCCTCCGCGCCCGTGCCTAGAACAGCCGCTCAGCTGCGGAACGCGGG
>NZ_JBFAJA010000226.1:0-1897 GCF_040654975.1 Dactylosporangium sp. NPDC050588
CCGGCGGTCCTCGCCGTCCTCGACCCGGCCGACCTGGCGTCGGTGTCGACGGTCGTGTCCGCGGGTGAGGCGCTCAGCGCCGATCTGGTCGCCCGGTGGGCGCCGGGCCGCAGGCTGGTGAACGCCTACGGGCCGACGGAGACCACCGTCTGCGCCACGATGTCGCGGCCGCTCACCGCCGGAGACACACCGACGATCGGCGGGCCCATCGCCAACACCCGCGTCTACGTCCTCGACGACCACCTCGCCCCGGTCCCGCCCGGCGTCGCCGGGGAGCTGTACGTCGCCGGCGCCGGCCTGGCCCGCGGGTACACCGGCCGGGCCGGTCTGACGGCCGGCCGGTTCGTCGCCGACCCGCTCGGCACCGGCACGCGGCTCTACCGCACCGGCGACGTCGTGCGCTGGACCGCCGGCGGGGACCTCGTCTACCTCGGCCGCGCCGACGAGCAGGTCAAGATCCGCGGGTACCGGATCGAACCCGGCGAGACCGAGACGGTCGTCGCCGCCCACCCGGAAGTCGGGCAGGCCGCCGTCGTCGTCCGCGAGGACGTCCCCGGCGACAAGCGGCTCGTCGCCTACGTGGTCCCGGACGACGAGGACGACGCGCCGGACGCGGCAGAAGTGCGGGCGTTCGTCGCGGCGCGGCTGCCCGAGTACATGGTCCCGGCCGCGGTCGTCGTCCTCGCGGCCCTGCCGCTGACGGCCAACGGCAAGCTCGACCGGCGGGCGCTGCCCGCACCCGAGACGGCGACGACCGCGGGCTCCGGCCGCGGCCCCGCCAACCCCCGCGAGGAAGCGCTCTGCCAGGCGTTCGCCGAGGTGCTCGGCGTCGACCGGGTCGGCGTCGACGACGACTTCTTCGCCCTCGGCGGGCACTCGCTGCTCGCCGTCCGCGTCGTCAGCCGGATCCGGGCCCTCCTGGACGTCGAGGTGGACGTGCGGTCGCTGTTCGAGGCGCCGACGGTCGCCGAGCTCGCCGTCCGCATGGGCAATCAGAAAACGAACAGGCCGGCGTTCCGGTCGATGCGCACCACTGAGGAGTCCTGATGCTTCCGTTGTCCTTCGCACAGCGCCGCCTGTGGTTCATCGGGCAGTTGGAAGGTCGCAGCTCGCTGTACAACATCCCGATGGTGCTCGGCCTCTCGGGCGACATCGACGCGGCGGCGCTCGGCGCGGCACTGCGGGACGTGATCGGCCGGCACGAGGTGCTGCGCACCGTGTTCCCGACCGCCGACGGCGAACCGTTTCAGCGCATCCTCGCCATGGACGACCTCGCGTGGCAGCTCGACGTCGCCGACGTCACCGACGACGACCTGGCGGCCGCGGTCGAGGCGGCCACGAACAGCGTCTTCGACCTCGAGACGGAGATCCCGATCCGGGCGTGGCTGCTCCGGTCCGGCCCCGGCCGGCAGGTCCTCGTCGTGCTCATGCACCACATCGCCGCCGACGGCTGGTCGACCGGCCCGCTCGCCAGGGACCTGTCGACGGCCTACGCCGCCCGCCGCGAAGGCAACGCCCCGACCTGGGAGCCGCTGCCCGGCCAGTACGCCGACTACGCCCTGTGGCAGCGGGAGCTGCTCGGCGACCGGGACGACCCGGAGAGCCTGATGTCGCGGCAGGTGGCGTTCTGGCGGGACGCGCTGGAGGGCGCGCCGCAGGAGCTGGCGTTGCCGTTCGACCGGCCGCGGCCGGCGGCCAGCGGCTACCTCGGACATGCCGTCACGTTCACCGTGGCCGCCGGGACGCACGCGCGGCTGGTGGATCTCGCGCGGGCGCACGGCGTGACGTTGTTCATGGTGTTCCAGGCTGTGTTCGGGGTGGTGTTGTCGAGGCTGGGTGCGGGTCGGGATGTGCCGATCGGGACGGTGGTCGCGGGTCGTACCGACGAAGGCTTGGA
>NZ_JBFAJA010000227.1:0-1895 GCF_040654975.1 Dactylosporangium sp. NPDC050588
GGCAGCGGCGGCAGCGGACCTCGAGCCGGCAGCGGCGGAGGCTCCCGAGGCGGCAGCGGCGGCGGGTCGCGCGCGTCGAATGGCCGTGGGGACGGCAGCGCGGGCGGCAGCGGGTCTGGCTGCAGCTGCGCCTGCCCGACGAAGAAGCACAGCTTCGACCCGTCTACCCAGGTGTTGCTCGCAGATGGATCGATCAAGGCCATCAAGGATGTTGAGCTTGGCGATGAGGTCGTTGCCACCAATCCCGAGTCCGGCATCACCGATGCCAAGCCGGTAGAGGCCCTCCACGTCAACATCGACACTGATCTCACCGACCTCACGATCACTTCGGGTGGATCTACCGGGGTTCTGCACACCACGTGGCATCACCCGTTCTGGGACGAGACCGCAGACGAGTGGGTGTATGCCCAGGACCTCCAAACGGAACATGAACTGCGAACCACCGACGGCGACCTCATCACTGTCACCGAGGTACGCAACTACGTCGGTGTCCACGAAATGCGGGACCTCACCGTCGCCGGCATCCACACGTACTACGTGGTTGTTGACGGTGTGCCGGTGCTCGTCCACAATGTTGACCTCGATGCTCTCAATGCCTGCCCGGGCACATCCACGACCCACTACGCTCAGGTCGAGGTTCATGACGCCCAAGGTGTCCGTGTAGACTCATACCCCATCCGAAGCGGGCAGCAGACTCCTGCCGAGGCGGCGATGGGACGCGGTGGGGAGACCCTGAGTCACACCGAGAATAGGGTTGCTCGGATGTCGGGCGGCGTCCCTAGCTACGGCCAGAATGTGGTCTGGAACGACGAGTTCTTCATGGAACGGCCGGTTCCCGACGGTGGTTATGTAGTGATTACAGGGACTCGGTCGCCATGCTCAAGCTGCAGGGGTGCTATGACCAGGGCAGCCGAAGATACCGGCGCAAGGTTCGTGTACATGTGGGAAGAGGGCGGGGTAATGAACTGGTGGCAGACGTGGTAACGCTTGAGTTGGCGCAGGAGGACTGGCAATGACTGGGCCTCGCCGGCCGGATCCGGTCGAGATTATAGCGAGGGTTGGTGGTATCTTTCCGGATTTTGGCGGAAGTGAACGCGCTTACCAGGTGTGGGTACATATGACACAAAAAGCTGGCTGGGACGTCATTGAAGAACCAGGTTACCGACAGATCGCCGGTAGCACGGAGTGCGGAGCTTTGATCATCGAAGGGCTCTCATATCGCGTTCATTACGGCCTGCATGTAAGGACCGACATGGCGGACGACAAGTCCGGTCGCCTTGCCTGGAAGCCAGTCCTCGCCTATGCCGCGTGGGTGGAGCCAGACTTGGAGGGCTACGTCCTTGAATGAGGTTCTCCGACGGGATGTCGCATCGGCTGGGGGAGCTGTTCGATCGACGCGTCAATGGATAGATTCGTCAATGGATAGATTTAGGTCCTCGGGCAGCCCGGACGTGGCGGACCGGGCGAGGAGGACCATGCGGGACGAACGGCCCGACAGGGCGCCTGCCGCGCGGGAGGTCGCCGACTGGCAGACGGCCGAACAGAATGCGGTGGCATGGCTGCGGTGGCTCGGGCATCCCGATGCGCGAGCCACCGGCGCCGGCGCGGACGGTGGCGTCGACGTTCGGGGATCCGGGGCGTTCGCGCAGGTGAAATGGCAGGGTACGGCCGTTTACCGGGCGGCGCTGCAGCGTCTGTACGGGGCGCGGGCCCGCCAACCGGGCACGCGTATCGGGCGGTCGATCAGTACGGGCAGGTCATCGACGTGCTGGTCTCGGCGCGCCGAGACGCTGACGCGGCCCGGAGGTTCTTCCGCCGTGCGCTGTCCACGCTGAAGGTCAAGCCTGCTGAGGTGGTCACCGATGCCGCCGCGGTCTACCCCGCGGTCCTCGACG
>NZ_JBFAJA010000228.1:0-1879 GCF_040654975.1 Dactylosporangium sp. NPDC050588
CGGTACAACCGCTCGCCGTCGCTGAACGGGTCGGCGACGAACCGCTCGCCGGTCAACCCCGGCCGGCTGACATAGCCGCGGGCCAGTTGGACACCAGCCAGGTACAACTCACCGGCGACGCCGGCCGGCACGGGCGCCAGGCGATCGTCCAGGACATAGACGCGGGTGTTGAACACCGGCCTGCCGATCGGCACCACCGGCGACGCGTCCGGCAGGACCTCGAACTCGGTGACGTCCACGGACGCCTCCGTCGGGCCGTACAGGTTGAACAGGCCGACGTCAGGAAGAACCGCGAAGAACCGGTCCCGGACCGCGGTGCCCAGGGCCTCACCGGAGCAGACGACCCGCCGCAGCCCGGAGCACGCCACCGCCTCCGGAACGGCCAGGAACGCCTCCAGCATCGACGGGACGAAGTGCACGGTGTCCACCCGCGCGTCACTGATCAGCCCGGCGATGTAGGACGGGTCCCGGTGACCGCCCGGCTTCGCGATCACCATCGTCGCGCCCTGAATCAACGGCCAGAACAGCTCCCACACCGACACGTCGAACCCGAACGGCGTCTTGTGCAGCACCCGATCGCCCTCGGCCAGCCCGAACCGCGACTGCATCCACACCAGACGGTTCACGATGCCCTCGTGCGGCACCACCACGCCCTTCGGCAGACCCGTCGAACCGGACGTGTAGATCACGTACGCCGCATGACCCGGAAGCACCCGCACACCCGGATCCGTGTCCGGCCAACCCTCAGCGGAGACATCGGTCAGCACACAGACGGCACCCGCGTCGGCCGCCATGAACGCACTACGATCCACCGGCAGATCAGGGTCGATCGGCAGATACGCACCACCGGCCTTCACCACCGCCAGCAACGCCACCACCAAGTCCACGCCCCGGGGCAGACGCACCCCCACGACGGAGTCCGCCCGCACACCCTCAGCGACCAGCCGGTGCGCCAACCGGTTCGACCGCACATCCAGGTCCCGGTAGGACACCGTCACGCCCTCGAACACCAGCGCCGCCATCGACGGCGTCCGACGCACCTGCGCCGCCAACAACGCCGGCAGCGTCCCCGGCGGAACCTCCACCGCGGTGTCGTTCCAGTCCCGCAGCACCCGGTCGAGTTCGGCGGTGTCGAGGACGCCGATCTCGGACAGCGGCGTCGGGTCGCCGGCCTCCAGGGCCGTGACGAGGTGCCGGACCGCGGTGTGCAGCATGCTGACGACCGCGGTCGAGTCGATCGGGCCGACGGCGTTGACGGTCAGGCCGAGCTGGGTGCCGTCGTCGTCGACGGAGACGGTGATCGGGTAGTTGGTGCTCTCCCGGGAGTACGTCGCCCGGACGCCCGCGAACCCTTCGCCGCCGGTGCCTTCCGCCTCGGCGGGGCTGTTGTGCCGGTAGTTGAGCAGGGTCGTGAAGAGCGGCAGGTCGCCGGGGACCGCGCTGACCCGCTGCGCCAGGGCGAGCGGGGCGTGCTCGTGTTCGAGGAGCCGGGCCAGTTGCCCGCGCATCTCGTCGATCGCCTGCTGGACGCCGAGGCCGCCGGTCCTGACCCGCACCGGCAGGGTGTTCATGAACAGGCCCGGCACGCGTTCCGATCCGGCGCCGGCGTTCATCCGGCCGAACAGGACGGTGCCGAACACGACGTCGTCGCGCCCGGAGACGACCGACAGGACCCGGGACCAGGCCACGTGCAGGACGGTCGCGGGGCTGACGCCCGAGCGGCGGGCGGCGTCCCGCAGCCGGGCCGCCAGGGTCTCGTCGAGGACGGCACCGGCGCGGACCAGGCCGGAGCCGTCGCCGCGGACGTCGCTGACCCCGAACGCGGCCGTCGGCTCGTCGACGCCGTCGAGGAGGTCACGGAAGAACGCCTCGTGGCCAC
>NZ_JBFAJA010000229.1:0-1757 GCF_040654975.1 Dactylosporangium sp. NPDC050588
GCGACGCCGGCGGCGGCCTGGGTGTGGCCGAGGTTCGACTTCACCGACCCGAGCCACAGCGGGGTCTGCCGGTCCTGGCCGTAGGTGGCGAGGAGCGCCTGGGCTTCGATCGGGTCGCCGAGGCTCGTGCCGGTGCCGTGCGCCTCCACCACGTCCACATCGGACGGGTCCAGGTCCGCGGCGGCCAGGGCGGCCCGGATCACCCGCTGCTGCGACGGGCCGTTCGGGGCCGTCAGACCGTTGGACGCGCCGTCCTGGTTGACCGCACTGCCGCGAACGACGGCCAGGATCGGGTGGCCGTTGGCGACCGCATCGGAGAGCCGCTCGACCAGCAGGAGGCCGACGCCCTCACCCCAGCCGGTGCCGTCCGCATCGTCGGAGAACGCCTTGCAACGCCCGTCCGGGGCGAGGCCCCGCTGACGGGAGAACTCGACGAAGGCGCCCGGCGTCGACATGACCGTGACGCCGCCGGCCAGGGCGAGGCCGCACTCGCCGCGCCGCAACGCCTGCGCGGCGAGGTGCAGCGCGACGAGCGACGCGGAGCAGGCGGTGTCGACGGTGACCGCCGGTCCTTCGAGTCCGAACGTGTAGGAGAGCCGCCCGGAAACGACGCTGGCGGCGTTGCCGGTGCCGAGGTAGCCCTCGACGTTCTCCTCGGCGGCGGCGAGCATCGTCGGGTAGTCCTGACCGTTGGTGCCGACGAACACGCCGGTGGCGGTCCCGCGCAGCGAGGCCGGGTCGATCCCGGCGCGTTCGAACAGCTCCCACGACGACTCCAGCAGCAGCCGCTGCTGCGGATCCATCGCCAGGGCCTCACGCGGGGAGATGCCGAAGAACCCGGCGTCGAACCCGGCGACGTCCGGCAGGAAAGCGCCGACCCGCGCGTACGAGGTGCCGGACCGGTCGGGGTCCGGGTCGAAGAGGGAGTCGAGATCCCAGCCGCGGTCGGCGGGGAACTCGCGGACCCCGTCGCGCCCCTCGGCGAGCAGCTCCCACAGCGCTTCCGGGGTCGCCGCGCCCGGGAACCGGCCGGCGATCGCCACGATCGCGACCGGCTCGTCGGCCGGGACCGCCGCCCGGACGGTGTCCGTGGCCCGGGCTCCGGTGATCTGGGCCAGCAGCAGCCCGGCGAGGGATTCCGGCGTCGGGTGGTCGAAGACGACGGTGGTCGGCAGGGTGACACCGGTGGCGGCGGTCAGCGCGTTGCGGAACTCGACGGCGGTCAGCGAGTCGAGGCCGAGGTCGCGGAACGCCCGGTCGCGGTGGATCGCGGCGGCGTCGGCGTGGCCGAGGACGGTGGCGGCGTGGCCGCGGACCAGGTCGAGGAGGTGCCCGGCGAGCTCACCGTCGGGCACGTCCGCGAAGTGCCGCTCCGACGCGGGTGCCTTGACCGGGGCGAGGCCGTCGATGAGCGGCGCGGGCCGGCTCGCGGTGAATGCGGGCCCGAACGTGTCCCAGTCGATGTCGGCGACGACGAGCGTGGCGTCGGCTCCGGTACGGGCGAGCGCGGTGACGGCGGTGGCGGGGTGCATCGGACGTACGCCGCCGCGGCGGTGCCGATCCACGAGATCCCCCGCCATGCCATCGCCGGCCCACGGCCCCCACGCGATGGAGACGCCCGGGAGCCCGGCGGCGCGGCGCTCCGCGGCGATCGCGTCGAGAGCGGCGTTCGCGGCGGCGTAGTTGCCCTGACCCGCCGACCCGACCGACCCCGCGAACGACGAGAACAACACGAACGCATCCAGCGGCAGACCCCG
>NZ_JBFAJA010000230.1:0-1639 GCF_040654975.1 Dactylosporangium sp. NPDC050588
CGTTCGTGGAGTTGTTGGGTCGGGTGCGGGAGGGTGGTCTGGCGGCGTTCGAGCATGCGGATGTGCCGTTCGAGCGTCTGGTGGAGGAGTTGTCGCCGGCGCGGTCGTTGTCGCGGCATCCGCTGTTCCAGGTGATGCTGACCGTGCAGAACACCGCCGACCCGGTGCTCGAACTGCCCGGCGTCACCGTCACGGCGTCCGCCGGGGCGGCACCGGCGGCCAAATTCGACCTCGACGTGGCGGTGTCGGAGCGGTACACCACGGACGGCGCCCCGGCCGGCCTCACCGGCGACGTCACCGGCGCCGCGGACCTGTTCACCGCCGGCACCGTGACCCGCCTCGCCGACCGGCTGCTCCGCGTCCTCGCCACCGTCGCCGCCGAGCCGACGGCCCGCCTGTCCGATGTGGACGTCCTCGACCCCGCCGAGCGCCGGCAGGTCCTGTCGGACTGGAACCCGGCGGTCGACGTGGCGCCGGCGGGGACGCTGCCGTCGGTGTTCGCCGCGCGGGCCGCCGCCACGCCGGCGGCGATCGCGCTGGTCGACGGTGACGCGCGCCTGTCCTACGCGGAGCTGGACGCCCGCTCCAACCGGGTGGCCCGCCTCCTGGTGGACCGTGGTGTGCGGCCGGAGGATCTGGTCGCGGTACAGATGTCGCGCTCGGCGGACCTGGTCGTGGCGCTGCTGGGTGTGCTGAAGGCCGGTGCGGGCTACCTGCCGATCGATCCGGCGTATCCGGCGGAGCGGGTGGCGTTCATGCTCGCCGACGCCCGTCCGGCGCTGCTGCTGACCGACCTGTCTGAAGTTCCGGACAGTGACGCCCCGGTGGAGGTGCCGGGCCTGCTGCTGGACCACCCGGCGTACGTGATCTACACGTCGGGGTCGACCGGCACGCCGAAGGGCGTCGTCGTGTCCCACCGCAACGTGATGACGCTGCTGGCCGCGACGGCGGAGCAGTTCGCGTTCGGTGCGGATGACGTGTGGACGTGGTTCCACTCGTTCGCGTTCGACTTCTCGGTGTGGGAGCTGTGGGGCGCCCTGCTGCACGGCGGCACCGTGGTCGTGGTCCCGTTCGACGTGTCCCGGTCCCCGGCGGACTTCTGGGACCTGCTGGTCCGCGAGCGGGTCACGGTGCTGAACCAGACCCCGTCGGCGTTCTACCAGCTGACCCCGGCACCGAGCGACCTGCGCGTGGTCGTGTTCGGCGGCGAGGCCCTGGACCCGGCGCGCCTCACCGCGTGGTGGGACCGCGGTGTCCAGCTGGTGAACATGTACGGCATCACGGAGACGACGGTTCACGTCACCTACCGCCTCCTCGACGGTCCGGTGTCCGGCAGCGTCATCGGCCGGGGACTACCGGGCCTGCGGGTGTTCGTCCTGGACGAGCGCCTCCAGCCGGTCCCGGTGGGTGTGGCCGGCGAGATGTACGTGTCGGGTGCCCAACTTGCCCGTGGCTACGCCGGCCGTGCGGGCCTCACCAGCAGCCGGTTCGTGGCGAGTCCGTTCGGTGCTGGTGAGCGGATGTACCGCTCGGGTGACCGGGCCCGCTGGACCGCGGACGGTGACCTCGTGTTCGAGGGGCGCTCCGACGACCAGGTGAAGGTCCGCGGGTTCCGGATCGAGCCCGGTGAGATCGAGGC
>NZ_JBFAJA010000231.1:0-1548 GCF_040654975.1 Dactylosporangium sp. NPDC050588
GCCGCTCGGCCTGCCGTCACGCGGCCTTCACGAAGTACTGTGCGGCCGATCCGTTGCAGTCCCAGATCTGCAGTCGCGCGCCGTCTGCTGTCGAGCCTCCCGGGGAGTCCAGGCACTTGTTGGAGTTCGGGTTGCGCAACCGGTTGCCTTCCTGGACCCAGTTCTGTGCGCCGCCGCCGTTGCAGTCCCAGAGCTCAGAGTGCCGTTGCCACCTACCGGGACCGGCGTCGGCGGGCTCACGCACGACCCAGCCGGCCGTCCGTTGAGCACCACTGAGGCGGTCATCTCCGCGGTCACCTGGGCGCCCGTGACCTTTGTCTGGCCGGTGCCGAGGATCTGGTTGGCGACGTTCGCGGTGACGACGCAGCCCGCCTGGCTGCACGAGACGTTGGCATTGCCCTGCAGCGTGAACTGGACCGTGGCGTCGACCGCCTCGCCCAGTTCCCCGGCGCCCTTGCGCAGGTCGGTGAACGTCTTGTCGTAGTCGGCTGGCGACACCGGCTCCATGTCGAAGGACAGGTCGCCGCCGACCGAGTCGCCGGGCGCACGCAGCGGGGCCGTCAGCTCGGCCAGGAGCGCACCGCGCAGCAGCGACGGCAGCGCCGGGCGGCTCGGGTACGTCGGCAGGCTTGGCACCTTCGGTAGGCCCGGCAGCCCGGTCGGGGCCCCGCCCCGCAGCGCGAACCGGACGACGCGGTGCGGGGCGGCCTTGGTGACGTACAGGTCGCCGTCGGGCAGGGTTGCCTTGAGCACCGTCTGGCCGTCGAGGCGCTCGCCGCAGTCGAACCGGCTCGGGAACGTCGCCTCGGTGAGCCCGATGTAGAGCTGGCCAGCCATCGCGAGCGGCCCCAGCCGCTGCCAGCGGGTGGCGCCGACGCTCAGCGGGCCGCCGGTCGTCCACCGCCCGGCCCCGGCGCCGAGCCCCAGGCTCGCCGGGGCCTTCACGTAGGTCCGGCCGCCCATCGTCAGCACGTCGAGCTTGACGCCGACTACCGTGAGCGTGCCGATTATGTCGCCGCCGCCGGTCACGCGGACGTCGAACGCGGTCCCGCCGAGGTCGGCGCGATAGTGCAGCACGGGCGCGGCGGCCAGGTCGGTGACCGCCTCGTCGAACGGCGCCCGGTCGGCCCGGCCCAGCCACACGATGGCGCCGACGCCGGCGGCCAGCGCCAGCACTACGAAGGCGGCGATGCCGAAGACCCACCAGCGCTGGTACCACGGCCAGCCCACCGGCGCCGATGGCCCGGCGGCGAACAGCGTCGGCGACGGTGGAGTGGTCGCCGGGGGTGGGTCGCCGAGTGGTGGGGGTACGGCACGGGGGGTCTCCTGCCAGGTCGGCAGTTGCGGTGCGGCGGTTCCGGTCTGCCAGTAGTGCCCACTCATCGCGCCTCCCGGGCCAAGCGGAAAGGTCACCGAGGGTTCGAAGATCACCCGGTTCCTCAACGACGCTTCCGGCGACCGGCTGATCCGGCGCGACGACACCGGGACCACGCTGTACTTGCCCGGTCAGGAACTGCACCTCAGCACCGCCAACGTGAAGTCTGCGAC
>NZ_JBFAJA010000232.1:0-1499 GCF_040654975.1 Dactylosporangium sp. NPDC050588
GCCTGCACGACCATGAACACGGTCGCACCCTGCGCCCGCGCCACCTCCAGCAGCCGGGCGTGCACCGCGGCCGGCACCTCCACCGGCACCACGTGGCCGCGGCGGCTCGCCACCGCCGGGCGGCGGCGGTCGACGGGCAGCACCAGCTCGTCGGGCAGGTCCGCGAGGGTGCCTCGCCAGTACGCGACCTGCCGCGAGATGACGCTGCCCGGGTCGGTCTCGTCACCGAGGAGGTCCCGCTGCCAGAGGGCGTAGTCGGCGTACTGCACCGGCAGCGGCTGCCAGTCGGGTGCGTGCCCGGCGCGGCGTGCGGCGTAGGCGGTGGAGACGTCGGCGGCGAGGGGACGGGTCGACCAGCCGTCGCCGGCGATGTGGTGGACCACGACGACGAGGACCCATTCGCCGGTGCCGTCGCCGAACAGCCACGCCTTGATCGGCAGGTCGGCGGCCAGGTCGAACGTGGTCTGTGCGGCCGCCTCGACGGCCGCGGGAAGCTCCTCCGCCGGGACGTGGACCCGCTCCAGCCGCCAGTCGAGCTCGTCGGCGGGGATGATCCGCTGGTACGGCTGCCCGCCGACGGCGGCGAAGACGGTGCGGAGGACCTCGTGGCGGCCGATGACGTCCCGCAGCGCGGCCTCGAGGGCGGCCGGGTCGATGTCGCCGGAGAGGGCGACGACCTCCGGGATGTTGTGGGTGGCGCTCGGGCCTTCGAGCTGCCAGAGGAACCAGAGGCGCTGCTGCGCGTAGGACAGCGGGAGCCGCTCGGGTCGGTCCCAGGGTGCCAGCGGGGTCCGGGCGGCCTCGGCGCCGGGGAGCCGGCGGGCCAGCCCGGCCGGGGTGGAGGCTTCGAACATGGCGCGCAGCGGCACCTCGACGCCGAACACGGCGCGGATGCGGCTGACGAGCCGGACCGCGAGGAGGGAGTGCCCGCCGAGAGCGAAGAAGTCACCGTCGACCGGCACGCTGCCCAGGCCGAGGACGTCGGCGAACGCCTGGCAGAGCAGCTCCTCCCGGACGTTCGCCGGGCCGCGTCCGCTGCCGCCCTCGAAGTGCGGTGCGGGGAGCGCCTTGCGGTCGAGCTTGCCGTTGACGGTCAGCGGCAGCTCGTCCAGGGTCACGAACGCGGCCGGCACCATGTACTCCGGCAGCCGCGCCGCCGTGAAGTCGCGCAGGCCGTCCGCGCTGCCGACGACGTAGGCGACGAGCCGCTCCTCGCGGAGCAAGACCACCGCCTGCGAGACGCCCGGGTGCTGCTGGAGGACGGCTGCGATCTCCCCCGGCTCGATCCGGAACCCGCGCAGCTTCACCTGCTCGTCGGCCCGGCCCAGGAACACCAACTGCCCATCGACCGTCCACCGCACCAGGTCACCGGTACGGTACAACCGTCCGGCCCCAAACGGATCCGCGACGAACCGCTCCGCCGTCAACGTCGGCCGGTTCAGGTAGCCACGCGCCAACTGCGTGCCCGCCAGGTACAACTCACCCGCCACACCCACCGG
>NZ_JBFAJA010000233.1:0-1478 GCF_040654975.1 Dactylosporangium sp. NPDC050588
ATGCAGGCGCTGCCACGGGGCGGCGCGATGGTCGCGATCCAGGCTTCTGAGGAGCAGGTCCGCGCGGCGCTGGTCGACGGTGTTTCGCTGGCCGCCGTCAACGGTCCCGACGCGGTCGTGGTCTCCGGCGACGAGGCCGCGGTCGAAGCTGTGGCGGCGGGGTTCGCCAAGACGCGGCGGTTGAAGGTGAGTCATGCGTTCCATTCGGCGCGGATGGACGGGATGCTCGACGCGTTTCGCGAGGTCCTGGCCACCGTGAAATTCAACAAGCCTTGGATTCCGATCGCGACGACGTCCACCGGCGAGGTGACCGACCCGGAGTATTGGGTGGCGCAGGTCCGGGGGACGGTCCGGTTCGCGGATTCGGTCGCCACGCTCAGGGCGCAGGGCGTCAACCGGTTCCTGGAGGTGGGTCCCGACGGGGTGCTGTCGGCGCTGGTCGACGGCATCCCGGCGATGCGGAAGGGGCGCGACGAAGCCAGCACCCTGATGACCGCCGTCGCCCGGGCGCACGTCGCCGGCTGGTCCCCGGACTGGACCCGGGTCCTGGCCGGGGGACGCCGTGTCGACCTGCCCACGTACGCGTTCCAGCGGCAGCGGTACTGGCTGGACGCCGGCACTCCTGCCCTACCGACCGTCGACGGCTGGCTGTATCACGAGACGTGGACGCCGCTGCCGCACCGGGAGGCCACGCTGCACGGCACGTGGCTCGTGGTCGGTGGCGGATCCGAGGCGGTGGTGGCGGCGCTGGCGGCGGCGGGCGCTGAGACGGTCACCCTGCCGGTCCGCGAAGGACGCCTGCGGGAGGAGTCGTTCGCGGGCGTGGTGGTGTTGCCCGCCGATGCCGCCGAGGCGCTCACCTTCGTGCAGACCCTCGGCGACATGGGGCCGCTGTGGTGCGTGACCCGGGGTGCTTCGACGGATCCGGTGCAGCGCGCGATCTGGGGTCTCGGCCGGGTCGTCGCGCTGGAGCACCCGGACCGGTGGGGCGGCCTCATCGACATCGCCGACACGGACATGGCGCTGCTGCCGGGCATCCTCGCCGGCGCCGAGGACCAGGTGATGGTCCGGTCCGGCACGGTCCACGCCCGACGTCTCGCCCGGGCCGCGACCACGGCCGGGTGGCAGCCCTCCGGCACGGTCCTGGTCACCGGCGGCACCGGCGCCCTCGGCCTCCACGTCGCCCGGTGGCTCGCCGCGGAAGGCGCCTCCAGGATCGTGCTGGTCAGCCGGCGCGGCCCTGACGCCGTACAGGTGGACATCCCCGGCGTCGAGATCGTGGCCGCGGACGTCACCGATCCTGCCGCTGTCGCCGACCTGGTCGCCCGGTTCATGCCGAACGCGGTCGTCCACGCTGCTGGTGTCCTGGACGACGGCACTGTTGACGCGTTGACGCCGGAGCGGATCGCGACGGTGATGGCGGCGAAGGTGGACGGGGCCAGGCACCTTGATGCGGCGACCCGGGGTCTGCCGCTGGA
>NZ_JBFAJA010000234.1:0-1442 GCF_040654975.1 Dactylosporangium sp. NPDC050588
GATGTGCCGATCGGGACGGTGGTCGCGGGTCGTACCGACGAAGGCTTGGACGATCTGGTCGGGTTCTTCGTCAACACCCTGGTGATGCGGACGGATCTGTCGGGGGATCCGTCGTTCGTGGAGTTGCTGGGTCGGGTGCGGGAGGCCGGCCTGTCGGTGTTGAGCAACCAGGATGTGCCGTTCGAGCTGCTGGTGGAGGAGCTGGCACCGGCGCGGTCGCTGTCCCGGCACCCGCTCTTCCAGACGATGCTGATGGTGCAGAACACGGCCGGCGCGACCCTGGACCTGCCCGGCGTCGACCTTGCCGGCTCGTCGGCACCGGACGGCGACGCGACCCCGCCGCTGGTCCCGGCGAAGTTCGACCTCGACCTGACCGTCGAGGAGACCTTCGACGCCGCCGGCTCGCCGGCCGGCCTGCGGGGGCTGCTCATCGGCTCCGACGACCTGTACGACGCCGCGACCGTCACCACCCTCGCCGACCGCGTCGCGCGCGCCGTCGACGCCGTCCTCGCCGGCCCGTCCGCCCCGATCTCCACAGTGGACATCCTCGACGCCGGCGAACGGGACCGGGTCCTGCACGGTTGGAACGCCACCGGCGTGGCGTGGCCCGCGGCCACCCTGCCGGGGCTGTTCGCGGCGCAGGTCGCCCAGGCTCCGGACGCGACCGCGGTGGCGTTCGAGGGCACGACGGTGAGCTTCGCCGACCTCGACGCGCGGTCCGACTGGGTCGCCGGTTACCTGCAGGGTCTGGGCGCCGGTCCGGAGTCGGTGGTCGGTGTTCAGCTGCCGCGGGGCGTGGACCTGGTGGTGGCGGTCCTCGGCGTGGTGAAGGCCGGTGCGGCGTTCCTGCCGATCGACCTGGATCTGCCGGCGGAGCGGGTCGGGTTCATGCTCGCCGACGCGGGCGCCCGGATCGTCCTGTCCGATGTGGACGTTCCTGTGACCGGCGCGTTCGAGCCGGTGGCGGTCGAACCGTCGCACCCGGCGTACGTGATCTACACGTCCGGCTCGACCGGCACCCCGAAGGGCGTCGTCGTCACCCACGCGGCCGTGGTGAACACGCTGCGGTGGCTGGCCGACGAGTACGACCTCTCGTCACGGGACCGGATTCTGTTCAAGACGCCGGTCGGGTTCGACGTGTCGGTGTGGGAGTTGTTCCTGCCGTTGACGTTCGGCGCGACGATGGTGGTTGCCCGCCCTGACGGTCACCGGGAGCCCGCGTACCTCGCCTCGTTGATCCGCGAGCAGGGGGTGACGGCGGCGGAGTTCGTCCCGGTCCTGTTGCAGGCCCTCCTGGAGGAGCCGTCGACCGCGGAGTGCCGATCGTTGCGGCACGTGCTCAGCGGCGGTGAGGAGCTGACGACCGCGGTCCGGGACCGGTTCTTCGAGGTGCTGCCGGATGCCCGGCTGTACAACACGTACGGCCCGACGGAAGCCGCGAT
>NZ_JBFAJA010000235.1:0-1421 GCF_040654975.1 Dactylosporangium sp. NPDC050588
GATGTGCCGATCGGGACGGTGGTCGCGGGTCGTACCGACGAAGGCTTGGACGATCTGGTCGGGTTCTTCGTCAACACCCTGGTGATGCGGACGGACCTGTCGGGGGATCCGTCGTTCGTGGAGTTGCTGGGTCGGGTGCGGGAGGCCGGCCTGTCGGCGTTGAGCAACCAGGATGTGCCGTTCGAGCTGCTGGTGGAGGAGCTGGCACCGGCGCGGTCGCTGTCCCGTAACCCGCTCTTCCAGGTCATGCTGGCGGTCGAGAACACCGCCGCCGCCGTCCTCGACCTGCCCGGCGTGCGCGTCGGCGGAGCGGCGGCGCCGGCGGTCGCCGGGCCGCCGCGCACGGTTACGACGACGTTCGACCTCGACCTGACCGTCGAGGAGACGACCGGCGGGCTGCGCGGCCAGCTCATCGGCTCCACCGACCTGTTCGACGCCGGGACCGTCGGCACGCTGGCGGCGCGCGTCGTGCGGGCCCTCGAAGCGGTCCTCGCCGACCCGACCGCACCGATCTCCACAGTGGACGTCCTCGACGGCGGCGAACGCCACCAGGTCCTCACCGGGTGGAACGACACCGCCGCCGGGTGGTCACCCGCCACGCTGCCCGGCCTCTTCGCCGAGCAGGTCGCCCGCGACCCCGACGCGGCCGCGGTCGTCTTCGACGGCGTCGAAGTCACCTACGCCGACCTCGCCGCCCGCGCCGGCCGGGTCGCCGCGCACCTGCGCCGGCTCGGCGCCGGCCCGGAGACGGTGGTGGCGGTCCAGCTGCCCCGCGGCCTCGACCTGATCGTCGCGACCCTGGGCGTGGTGCAGGCCGGCGCCGCGTTCCTGCCGATCGACCTCGACCTGCCGGCCGAACGGGTCGATTTCATGCTCGCCGACGCCGGCGCCCGGATCGTCCTGTCCGACGTGGACGCCCCCGACGCCGACTGGCAGGAGGCCGAGGTCCTGCCCGACAGCCCGGCGTACGTCATCTACACGTCCGGGTCGACAGGCACCCCCAAGGGCGTCGTCGTCCCGCACGCGGCCGTCGTGAACACGCTGCGCTGGCTCGCCGCCGACTACGGGCTGAACGCGTCCGACCGGGTCCTGTACAAGACCCCGGCGAGCTTCGACGTGTCGGTCGAGGAGCTCTTCCTGCCCCTGACGATCGGCGCCACGCTGGTGGTGGCCCGGCCCGGCGGCCACCGCGAACCCTCCTACCTCGCCGGGCTGATCCGCGACGAGGGGGTCACGTACGCGGAGTTCGTGCCGTCGCTGCTGCGCGCGATGCTCGACGAGCCGTCCACGGTGGAGTGCCGATCGCTGCGGCACGTGCTCAGCGGGGGTGAGGAGCTGACGACCGCGGTCCGGGACCGGTTCTTCGAGGTGCTGCCGGATGCCCGGCTGTACAACACGTACGGCCCGACGGAAGCCGCGAT
>NZ_JBFAJA010000236.1:0-1345 GCF_040654975.1 Dactylosporangium sp. NPDC050588
GCCCGGCGAGGGCCTGCCGCCAGTAGCCGACCTGCCGGGCGATCCGGCTGTCCGGGTCCTCCTCGTCGCCGAGGAGGTCCCGCTGCCAGAGCGCGTAGTCCGCGTACTGGACCGGCAGCGGCTCCCAGACGGGCGCCTGTCCGGCGGCGCGGGCGGCGTACGACGACGACAGGTCGGCGGCGAGCGGGCGGGTCGACCAGCCATCGCCGGCGATGTGGTGCACGACGACGACCAGGACGTGCTCGTCCGTGCCGGTGCTGAACAGCCAGGCGCGGACCGGCACCTCGGCGGCCAGGTCGAACCGGTGTTGTGCCGCCGCCGTCACGGCCGCCGGGAGGTCGGCCGCGGCGATGTCGGCGACGTGGAGCTGCCGGTCGAGGTCGCCGGCGGGGAGCACGAGCTGGTGCGGCCGGCCGTCGACGGCGGGGAACACGGTGCGCAGCGACTCGTGCCGGCCGATGACGTCGCGGAACGCCGCGTCGAGGGCCGCCGGGTCGATGTCGCCGGACAGGCCGAGGACGTCGGTGATGTTGTATGTCGCGCTGGGGCCTTCCAGCTGCCACAGGAACCACAGCCGCTGCTGCGCGTAGGACAGCGGGACGAGGTCCGGCCGTTCCCGTGGCGCGAGCGCCGGCCGGGGGCTCTCCGTGCCGGCGCGCAGCCGCCCGGCGAGGCGGGCCGGTGTCGGCGCCTCGAACAGGGTCCGCAGCGGCAGTTCGACGCCGAGGACGGCCCGGACCCGGCTCGCCAGCCGCGCGGCGAGCAGCGAGTGCCCGCCGAGGGCGAAGAAGTCGTCGTCGACGCCGGCCGACGGGAGCCCGAGGACGTCGGCGAAGGCCTGGCAGAGCAGCTCCTCGCGGACGTCGGCGGGGCGGCGCCCGGCGGTGCCGTCGAACCGGGGCTCGGGCAGCGCCTTGCGGTCGAGCTTGCCGTTGACGGTCAGCGGCAGCTCGTCCAGGGTCACGAACGCGGCCGGCACCATGTACTCCGGCAGCCGCCCCGCCACGAACTCCCGCAGGCCGTCCGCGCTGCCGACGACGTAGGCGACGAGCCGCTCCTCGCGGAGCAGGACCACCGCCTGCGAGACGCCCAGGTGCTGCTGCAGCACGGCCTGGATCTCGCCCAGCTCGATCCGGAACCCGCGCAGCTTCACCTGCTCGTCGACCCGGCCGAGGAAGACGAACTGCCCGTCGCCGGTCCAGCGCACGAGATCGCCGGTGCGGTACAGCCGTCCGGGCCCGAACGGGTCGGCGACGAACCGCTCCGCCGTCAACGTCGGCCGGTTCAGGTAGCCACGCGCCAACTGCGTGCCCGCCAGGTACAACTCACCCGCCACACCCACCGG
>NZ_JBFAJA010000237.1:0-1339 GCF_040654975.1 Dactylosporangium sp. NPDC050588
GGCGGGTCCCGGCGGGGATTCTCACCCGCACCCCAATGCGCCGCTGCGCGGCGCATTGGGGTGCGTGCCGCGCTGGCTGGGATCGCGCGTGAGCGCCGCATCCTGTGGCCGGCCGCCGTCCTGCCGGAGTGCGGTGAAGACGTTCGACCCACACCGCGCGCCGGGCGGCTTCCGGGCGCCCGCGACAGACGTTGGTCAATGCCCCACTTCGTAGCATTTTGCGCCATCGACATTGCGCGATCCACCCACAAAATGATCTCTGAATTAGGGGTAGATCGCGCAATGTCTATTCGAGCCGCCATGTGCCGAAACCGCACGGGATCAGGAGGAGTAGCGGGTTCGCCCGGATGGGCCGAGCCACCTGGTGTCGACGGGCCCGTGGGGCGTTGGCCGAGCCGCGCGTCGCTCGACGTCTCCCAGGCCAGGCGCCTCGGGATGTGAGCAGGTGGCCGGGGTGTTGCCGCGTGGTGTGGCGTTTGGAGGTCTACGGCACTGCGCCGGTCGAGCCGCTGTGGTCCCAGGCGAGCAGCTGTCGTGCCGGGCGGGCTGGCGGCGGTGCCGAGCGGGGAGGGCAAGGGTCAGGTGGCCTGCTGCGGGCCGGTCGGATGGTGGCGGTGCTGGTTGAGCGGTTGTGCGAGCAGGCTGGTGCGGTGCCGGGCAGGCAGCTGATCGGGCGGGCCGGGTGCGGTGCCGGTCGGGTGGTGGCGGTGCTGGTCGAGCGGTTGTGGGGGTGGCCGAGCTGCCGCGGTGCCGGGCGGGCTGGCGTTGTTGCGGTGGGCAGCCAGAGGTCGGGTGGACTGGTGCGGAGTAGGGCGAGTGGTTGCGATGCCAGGCGGCTGGTGAAGTGCCGGGCGGGTCAGCCAGTGGGGTGGGCGGGTCTGCCTGAGAGGCGGTCGGTCGGCTGCGGTGCTGGCTGAGTGGTTGCGGTGTCGGGCGGGCTGGTGCGGGGCTGGGCTGGGCTGGTTGAGTGGCTGTGGGCCGGCCGGGCTGGATTTGTGTGGGGCGGGTCAAGTGGTTGTGGCGCCAGGCGCCTGGTGCAGTGGCAGGCGGCTGGTGTGGTGCCGGGCGGTCTGGCCAGCGGGCGTTGGCGGGTCTGCTGTACAGGTGGTTGACCGGCTGCGGTGCTGGCTGCGGTGCGGCTGTGTTGGTGCGGTGCGGGTCAGCCAGTGCGGGTGGGTCGGGTCTGCCTGAGAGGCGGTCGGTCGGCTGCGGTGCTGGCTGAGTGGTTGCGGTGTCGGGCGGGCTGTCGCGGCTTCCTGAAGACTGACCCCCAGCGGGTTTTTGAATCTTGACCCCTCCTCTTTGATGATCTTGGAGGGTGTTGAGCGTGGAGGACTGG
>NZ_JBFAJA010000238.1:0-1322 GCF_040654975.1 Dactylosporangium sp. NPDC050588
CCGTCGGGCCGGTTCCGCGCGATCGCGCTGGACGACCCTCGGGTGATGTCCGCGGCTCCGACGCAGCTGCCGGTGGTGACCGGTGGCAACGCCGCGTACGTGATGTACACGTCGGGTTCGACGGGCACCCCGAAGGGTGTCGTCGTCCCGCACCGGGCCGTCGTGCGGCTCGTTCGGGACGCGAGCTTCTTCGAGGTCGGTGTCGGGGATGTGGTGGCGCATCTGGCGTCGGCGTCGTTCGACGCGGCCACGTTCGAGATCTGGGGCGCGTTGCTCAACGGCGCGACCCTTGCGGTGGCGCCGTCCGGTGCGATGTCGACGGCGGAGTTGGGTGGGTTCCTGGCCGAGCATCGGGTGGGGACGCTGTGGATGACCGCGGGCTGGTTCGACCAGGTCGTCGCCGCGGACGTGTCGGTCCTCGCTCCGGTCCGGCACCTCCTCGCCGGTGGTGACGTCCTGTCGCCGGCCACCTGCCAGACGGTGCTTGCGGCGAACCCGGGCCTCCGGCTGTCCAACGGTTACGGGCCCACCGAGAACACCACCTTCTCCGCCGTGCACGTGGTCCGGCCGCAGGACGCCGCCGGTGTCCCGATCGGTGCCCCGATCTCCGGTACCCATGCTTACGTCCTGGACGAGCGTCTCCAGCCGGTGCCGGTCGGGGTGGCCGGTGAGTTGTACGTGGCCGGTGATGGCCTGGCTCGTGGCTATGCCGGCCGACCGGGACTGACCGGCGAGCGGTTCGTGGCGAACCCGTTCGGGGCCGGACGGATGTACCGCACCGGTGACGTCGTGTCGTGGACGGGCGAAGGTGTGCTCGCGTTCGTTGGCCGTGCGGACGAGCAGGTGAAGATCCGTGGGTTCCGGGTGGAGCCGGGTGAGATCGAGGCCGTTCTCGCCGGGCACCGGCAGGTCGCCCAGGTTGCGGTGATCGCCCGTCAGGATACGGCGGGGGAGAAGCGGCTCGTCGCCTATGTCGTGGGCGAGGTCGACGGTCTGCGGGAGTACGTGGCGGACCGGCTGCCGGACTACATGGTGCCGTCGGCGTTCGTTGCGCTGGCGGGCCTGCCGTTGACGGCGAACGGCAAGCTGGACCGGCGGGCGCTGCCGGCACCGGATTTCGCCTCGGCGGCGGGGGCGGGTCGTGGCCCGTCGAACGTGCGGGAAGAGCTGCTGTGCCTGGCGTTCGCCGAGGTCCTGGAGCTTGACCAGGTCGGTGTCGATGACGATTTCTTCACCCTGGGCGGGCACTCGCTGCTCGCGGTGCGGTTGATGAGCCGGGTGCGGGCCGTGTTCGGCGTCGAACTGTCGCTGCGGGCGCTCTT
>NZ_JBFAJA010000239.1:0-1264 GCF_040654975.1 Dactylosporangium sp. NPDC050588
TGAGTGGTGTTCAGTTGTGTGCTCTTCTGTTCGTGGCGCACCCGCACCGGCAGGGTGTTGATGAACAGGCCGGGGACCCGGTCGGCGCCGGCGCCGGCGTTCATCCGGCCGAACAGCAGCGTCCCGAAGACGACGTCGTCGCGGGCCGCGATCACGGCGAGGACCCGCGACCAGGCGACGTGCATGACGGTGGCCGGGCTGGCGCCGAGCCGGCGGGACACGTCCCGCAGCCGGGCCCCCACGCCGGGGTCGAGGTCGGCGTGCGCGACGGCGATCGCGGTGCCGTCGCCCCGCACGTCGGTGACCCCGAACGCCACGGTGGGCTCGTCGACGCCCGCGAGGACGTCGCGGAAGTGTGCCTCGTGGGCGCCGCGGGCGAGGGCGGCCCGGGCCTGGGCGACGAAGTCGCGGAACGGCAGCGGCGCCGTCAGCTCCGCGGCCCGGCCGGCGAGGATCGCCCGCACCTCCGTGTAGACGGTCTGCGCCGCGGTGTGGTCCTCCACCAGGTGGTGGATGCGCACCATCGCCAGCCACCGGCCGCCGTCCGTCTCGGCGGTGTGCACGTCGACGAGCGGCGCGCGGCCGAGGTCCATCGCCAGCCCGACCGCCGCCACCAGGTCCTCGGCGCCGGCCGTGCCGCCGGCCTCGGTGACCGGCAGGGCCGCCGTCCGCCACACGACCTGGACCGGCTCCCGCAGCCCCGACCACACCACCGAGGTACGGAACACGTCGTGCCGGTCGACGACCTGCTGCAGCGCGGCGGTGAACGCGTCGAGGCGGGCGCGGTCCGGCAGTTCGAAGACCCGGGCGACGGCGTAGACGTCGTCGCCACCGTCGGCCAGGAGATGGTGGAACAGGATCCCTTCCTGCAGCGGTGCGAGGGGGTAGACGTCGGCGATGTTGGCCGCGCCGCCGTCGACGGTGCCGGCGAGGGCATCGATCTCCGCCTGGCTCAGGTCGACCAGGGGCAGCATGTCCGGGGTGATGCGTTGCGCGCCGTCCGGGATCCGGTTCGGCGGCACGGCGACGGCCGGGGCGGCGGCGGACGCGGCCAGCCCGGCGGGGGTCGGCGCGTCGAACAGCCGGCGGACGGAGACCTGGACGCCCTGGACGCGGAGCCGTTCGACGAGCCGGACGGCGAGGAGCGAGTGCCCGCCGAGGGCGAAGAAGTTGTCGTCGACGCCGACCGTGCCGACGCCGAGGACGTCGGCGAACGCCTGGCAGAGCAGCTCCTCGCGGACGTTCGCCGGGCCCCTGCCGGACC
>NZ_JBFAJA010000240.1:0-1250 GCF_040654975.1 Dactylosporangium sp. NPDC050588
GCCTGCACGACCATGAACACGGTCGCACCCTGCGCCCGCGCCACCTCCAGCAGCCGGGCGTGCACCGCGGCCGGCACCTCCACCGGCACCACGTGTCCCTGGTTCGACGCCACCGCGGGGCGGCGACGGTCGGCCGGCAGCACGAGCTCCTCCGGCAGGTCCGTGAGCGCCTGCCGCCAGTACGCCACCTGCCGCGAGATCACGCTGCCCGGGTCGGACTCGTCGCCGAGCGACTCCCGCTGCCAGAGCGCGTAGTCGGCGTACTGCACCGGCAACGGCGTCCAGGTCGGCTGCTGTCCGGCGGTGCGGGCCGCGTACGCCGCCGACACGTCCGCGGCGAGGGGCAGCGTCGACCAGCCGTCACCGGCGATGTGGTGCATGACGACGACGAGGGTCCGTGCGCCGCTGCCGTCGGCGAACAGCCACGCGCGGATCGGCAGGTCGGCGGACAGGTCGAAGGTGGACCGCGCCGCGGCCGACACCGCCGCCGGCAGCTCCTCGACGGGCAGGTCGACGGTCTGCAGCCGCCAGTCGAGCTCGTCGGCGGGGATGATCCGCTGGCACGGCTCCGCGCCGGCCGCCGGGAACACGGTGCGCAGCACCTCGTGCCGGCCGATCACGTCGCGGAACGCGGCGCCGAGCGCTTCGGCGTCGACGTCGCCGGACAGGCCGACGACCATCGGGATGTTGTGGGTCGCGCTGCGGCCTTCCAGCTGCCAGAGGAACCACAGCCGCTGCTGCGCGAACGACAGCGGCAGCCGCTCGGGCCGCTGCCACGGCACGAGCGCGGACCTGGCGGCGCCGGCGCCCGGCAGCCGCCGGGCGAGCTTCGCCGGGGTCGGCGCCTGGAACAGGGCCCGCAGCGGCAGCTCCACCCCGAACACGGACCGGATGCGGCTGACGAGCCGGACCGCGAGCAGCGAGTGCCCGCCGAGGGCGAAGAAGTCGTCGTCGACGCCGACCGCGGCGAGGCCGAGGACCTCGGCGAAGGCGAGGCAGAGCAGCTCCTCCCGCGCGCCGACGGGGCGGCGGCCGGTGCCGGCGGTGGTGGCGAAGTCGGGTGCGGGCAGCGCCTTGCGGTTGAGTTTCCGGTTCGCGGTCAGCGGCAGCGCGTCGAGGACGACGACGGCGGACGGCACCATGTACTCCGGCAGCCGTTCGCCGAGGAACGCGCGCAGCACCAGCGGCAGGTCGCCGCCGGGGCCGCCCGCGGTCTCGTCCCGCGCGACGACGTACGCGACGAGGCGCCG
>NZ_JBFAJA010000241.1:0-1157 GCF_040654975.1 Dactylosporangium sp. NPDC050588
TAAGGATCTTCGTGAGGTAGGCGGATAGCGGCGGCCGGAGGGATGCTGGTAGGCGGGGGGTGGCTGACATGAACACTCTTCGTCTGGCACATAGGAAAGATCAGCAGAAGGTGTGGACACGGCAGCGGCTGCGTGCGGGGCGGTTGTTCGTGCGGGGCTGGCGTCAGGCCGATGTCGCCCGGCAGATCGGGGTCGATCCCCGCCGGGTCAGCGACTGGTACCAGCGGTGGCGGGCCGGGGGGCTGGAGGCGTTGCGGTCCAAGGGCCCGGTCGGGGGCAAGTCGAAGCTGGACCAGCGGCAGTGGCGTGAACTGGAGCGGGTGCTTCAGGCCGGGCCGGCGGCGGCCGGGTTCGATGCGGGGGGATGGACCCTGGCCCGGATCACGGCCGTGGTCGCCGACCGGTTCGGGGTGGTCTATCACCGTTACGGGTTGTGGTATCAGCTGCGCCGGCGCGGGTGGAGCGTGCAGCGTGCGGTGGTGGCCACGCGGGAGCGCGACGAGGCGGCGATCGAGGCATGGCGGCGCCGGCAGTGGCCCCGGGTGCGCAAACGAGGCACGACGACGTGGGGCCTGGATCGTGTTCGCCGATGAGTCCGGGGTGTCGACCCGGCCGCCGTTGCGGACCACGTGGGCGCGGCGGGGGCACACCCCGAGGGTGGTGACCCCGGGCCGGCGGCGATGGCTGTCGCTGGCCGGGTTCCTCTGCTACCACCCCTGCGGCCACAGCGTGCTGGTGCACTACACCCTGCGCCGCAAGGCGTTCGACACCGGCAGTCTCATCGACGCCCTGCGCGGGCTGCGCCGGTTCCTGATGGCTCCGGTGGTACTGGTCTGGGACAACCTCGGCGCCCATCACAGCGCCGGCATGCGCGATTTCCTGGCCGCTCAGACAGGCTGGCTGCGAGTGCATGCCCTGCCGTCCTATGCCTACGATCTCAACCCGGCGGACGGGGTGTGGGGCAACCTCAAGGCCGCCGATCTGGCCAACCGGGTCAACACCGACCTCGACGACGTCGAACACGCGGTGACCCGCGGGATGCGTCGCATCCGCCGCAGACCGGGCTTGCTGTGGAACCTCCTCACCCGATGTGGGCTGTCCCAGCCGCGTAGATCGCCCCTGTCGCCTTGAGTCCGACTACGCCATGAAGATCCTTA
>NZ_JBFAJA010000242.1:0-1105 GCF_040654975.1 Dactylosporangium sp. NPDC050588
CTGTTGCGGTACGTCCATCTGGACGGCGCGGTCTCCCGTGCAGCGTTGGCCGAGAGGATGGGCCTGAACCGCAGCACCATCATGGCGCTGACGGCCGAACTGATCGCTGTCGGCCTGGTCCGAGAGGAGACGCCGGCCGGCGCCGGCCGGCGTGGGCGCCCGTCGTTGGTGGTGCGCCCCGAGCCCAACCGGGTACACGTGCTGGCCTTCGATGTCGCCGTGGACCGGGTGACCGCGGCCAGGGTGGATCTGGGCGGGACCGTACTCGACCGGCTCGAGGCGGTACGACCACGGGCCGGTGCTGATCTTGACTGGGTCGTGGACGTGCTGGCCCGCTTCGGCCGTCGGTTGCACCGCTCTGCGCCGGCCAGTTCGGCCTGCGTCGGGATCGGCGCATCGTACTGCGGCATGATCCGGCCCGATGACGGCATGGTGCGCTTCGGCCCTGACCTGGGTTGGGTGGACCAGGCATTCGGCGCCGAACTCTCCCGACGGCTCGGACTGGGCCTGCCGGTAGCCGTGGGTAACGAGGCACACCTGGGCGCCCTAGCCGAACAGCAGCGCGGTGTCGGCATCGGCCTGCAGAACCTGATCTATCTGCACGGTGATGTGGGCGTGGGGGGCGGGATCATCGTCGGGGGCAAGTTGCTCGACGGAGACGGCGGCTACGGCTGCGAGGTGGGCCACATGGTGATCAACCCGTACGACGGGCGGGCGTGTGGTTGCGGCTCGCGGGGTTGTTTCGAGGCTGAGGTGGGCGAACGAGCCCTGCTCGACACCGCGGGCAGGCCCGCCACGCAGTTCGGCCGCGATGCCGTGCGGGCTGTGGTCGATGACGCCGACCGGGGCGATCCGGCCGCGCTGGATTCGGTGCGGCGCATCGGGGACTGGCTCGGCATCGGCGTGGCCAATCTCATCAACTTGTTCAACCCGGCCATGGTGATCTTCGGCGGGATGCTGCGCGACGTCTACCCAGCCGCGTCGGCGCAGGTGCGTGCCCGGATCGCGATCAACGTTCTGCCGGTGGCCCGCGAGCGGGTACGACTGCGCACCTCGGGTCTGGGCGACGACGCGACCCTTGTCGGCGCCGCCGAACTCGGCTTTG
>NZ_JBFAJA010000243.1:0-1100 GCF_040654975.1 Dactylosporangium sp. NPDC050588
TCCGCCGGTGACTCCACCGTCGGCGAGATCATCGCCGAGGCGATGGACAAGGTCGGCAAGGAAGGCGTCATCACCGTCGAGGAGAGCAACACCTTCGGGCTCGAGCTGGAGCTCACCGAGGGCATGCGCTTCGACAAGGGCTACATCTCGCCGTACTTCGTCACCGACACCGAGCGGATGGAGACGGTCCTCGACGACCCGTACATCCTCATCGTCGAGTCGAAGATCTCCGCGGTGAAGGACCTCCTCCCGGTGCTGGAGAAGGTCATGCAGTCCGGCAAGCCCCTCGCGATCATCTCCGAGGACGTCGAGGGCGAGGCCCTCGCGACCCTGATCGTGAACAAGATCCGTGGCACGTTCAAGTCCGTCGCCGTCAAGGCCCCGGGCTTCGGCGACCGCCGCAAGGCCATGCTGACCGACATCGCGATCCTGACCGGCGGTCAGGTCATCTCCGAGACCGTCGGTCTCAAGCTGGAGAACGCGACGCTCGACCTGCTCGGCAAGGCCCGCAAGGTCGTCATCACCAAGGACGAGACCACCATCGTCGAGGGCTCCGGCGACGCCGAGGGCATCAACGGCCGGGTGGCGCAGATCCGTGCCGAGATCGAGAAGTCGGACTCGGACTACGACCGCGAGAAGCTGCAGGAGCGCCTGGCGAAGCTCGCCGGCGGTGTCGCGGTCATCAAGGTCGGCGCGGCCACCGAGGTCGAGCTCAAGGAGCGCAAGCACCGCATCGAGGACGCCGTGCGCAACGCGAAGGCGGCCGTCGAGGAGGGCATCGTCCCCGGCGGTGGCGTCGCGCTCGTCCAGGCCGGCAAGTCGGCCTTCGACAAGCTCGACCTGGTCGGCGACGAGGCCACCGGCGCCAACATCGTCAAGGTCGCCCTTGACGCGCCGCTGCGCCAGATCGCCGTCAACGCCGGCCTCGAGGGCGGCGTCGTGGTCGAGAAGGTCCGCAACCTGGACGCCGGCTGGGGCCTCAACGCCGCCACCGGCGACTACGTGAACCTCCTGGCCGAGGGCATCATCGACCCGGCCAAGGTCACCCGCTCCGCCCTGCAGAACGCCGCCTCGATCGCGGCGCTCTTCCTCACCACCGA
>NZ_JBFAJA010000244.1:0-1067 GCF_040654975.1 Dactylosporangium sp. NPDC050588
TCGAATATCGGGCACACGCAGGCCGCTGCCGGGGTGGCTGGTGTGATCAAGATGGTGTTGGCGATGCGGCATGGTGTGGTGCCGTCGTCGTTGCACATCGATGCGCCGTCGCCGGAGGTGGACTGGTCGGCGGGTGCGGTGGAGTTGGCGGCGAAGACCATGGTGTGGCCGGAGGTGGGTCGGCCGCGACGAGCGGGTGTGTCGTCGTTCGGTGTCAGTGGGACGAACGCGCATGTGATTCTGGAGCAGCCTGCTGAGGACCCGGATCCGGTCGTCTCGGCTGATGGTCCTGCGGTGTGGTTGTTGTCGGCGCGTTCTCGTGAGGCGCTTCGGGTGCAGGTCGATCGTTTGGGTGCGTTTGTGCAGGCGCGGCCGGAGGTGTCGGCGTATTCGGTTGCTGCGGGTTTGGCGCGGCGGGCGTTGTTGCCGTATCGGGCGGTCGCCGTCGATGGTGTGCTGGACGGTTTGGAGTTGCCGGTGGTGCCGGCGTCGCCGGGTGGTGTGGTGTGGGTCTTCGCCGGTCAGGGTTGGCAGTGGGACGGTATGGCCCGCCGGCTGTTGGCGGAGTCGCCGGTGTTCGCCGAGGCGATGGCTGAGTGCGAGGCGGCGCTCCAGCGATGGATGGACCGTGAGGTTCCCGACGGTGATGTGCGGGTCGTTCAGTCTCGGATGTGGTCGGTGATGGTGTCGCTGGCCCGGTTGTGGGAGTCGTTGGGTGTGCGTCCGGCGGCGGTGATCGGTCATTCCCAGGGTGAGGTGGCTGCTGCGGTTGTCGCTGGGGTGTTGTCTCTTGAGGACGGTGCCCGGGTTGTCGCGGTCAGGGCTGGTGTGATCGCGGAGTTGCTGTCGGGGCGTGGGGGCATGTTGTCGGTGGCGTTGCCGGTTGATGAGGTCCGGGCTCGGGTGGCGGGTGTTGCGGGTGTTGGTGTGGCCGCGGTGAATGGTCCTGGTTTGTGTGTGGTGTCGGGTGATCGCGGCGCGTTGGAGTCGATTGACTGGGGTCAGGCGCGTATCCGGTGGGTGGACGTGGATTATGCGTCGCATTCGGAGCAGGTGGAGGCTGTTGA
>NZ_JBFAJA010000245.1:0-1064 GCF_040654975.1 Dactylosporangium sp. NPDC050588
ACGGTGGATACCGCTTGCTCGTCGTCGTTGGTGGCGTTGCATTTGGCGGTGCAGGCGTTGCGGTCGGGCGAATGCGACCTCGCGCTCGCCGGCGGGGTGTCGGTGATGTCCACGCCCATCGTCTTCCAGGAGTTCTCGCGGCAACAGGGCATGGCCGCGGACGGCCGGTGCAAGTCGTTCGCAGCGGCGGCCGACGGCGCGGGCTTCTCCGAGGGCGTCGGTGTGCTGTTGGTGGAGCGGTTGTCGGATGCGCGGCGTCTCGGTCATCGGATTCTGGCGGTGGTGCGTGGTTCTGCGGTGAATCAGGATGGTGCGTCGAACGGTTTGACGGCGCCGAACGGTCCGTCGCAGCAGCGGGTGATCCGCCAGGCTCTGGCCTCGGCCGGTCTGTCGGCCGCCGATGTGGATGTGGTGGAGGCGCACGGCACGGGTACCCGGTTGGGTGACCCGATCGAAGCGCAGGCTGTCCTCGCCACGTATGGGCAGGATCGGGAGCGCCCGGTCCTGCTGGGGTCGGTCAAGTCGAACATCGGGCACACGCAGGCCGCCGCCGGCGTCGCGGGCGTGATCAAGATGGTGTTGGCGATGCGGCATGGTGTGGTGCCGTCGTCGTTGCACATTGATGCGCCGTCGCCGGAGGTGGATTGGTCGGCGGGTGCGGTGGAGTTGGCGGCGAAGACCATGGTGTGGCCGGAGGTGGCGCGTCCGCGTCGGGCGGGTGTGTCGTCGTTCGGGGTGAGTGGCACGAATGCGCACGTGATCTTGGAGCAGGCTGCTGAGGAGCCGGAACCGTCTGCCGTTGCTGACGGTCCTGCGGTGTGGTTGTTGTCGGCGCGTTCTCGCGAGGCGTTGCAGGCGCAGGTCGGGCGTCTTGCGGCGTTTGTTGAGCAGCGTCCGGAGGTGTCGGCGCATGCGATTGCTGCGGGTTTGGCGCGGCGGGCGTTGTTGCCGTATCGGGCGGTCGCCGTTGATGGTGTGTTGGATGGTTTGGTGTTGCCTGTGGTGCCGGCGGCGGATGTTGGTGTGGGGTGGTTGTTTTCGGGTCAGGGTTCGCAGCGGGTGGG
>NZ_JBFAJA010000246.1:0-1060 GCF_040654975.1 Dactylosporangium sp. NPDC050588
AAAGCCTCATCGGTACGACCGGCGACCGCCGTCCCGATCGGCACATCCGTGCCCGCACCCAGCTTCGACAACAGCACCCCGACCGCGGCCTGGACGACCATGAACACGGTGACGCCCTGCTCGCGGGCGACGGTCCGCAGCCGCGCGTGCACGTCGGCGGGCAGGTGCAGGGCGGCGCTGTGCCCGGCGTGGCTCGCGACGGCGGGGCGGGGCCGGTCGGCCGGCAGGGTGAGCTCCGCCGGCGCGCCGGCGAGGGTCTGCCGCCAGTGGGCGACCTGCCGGGCGATGACGCTGCCCGGGTCGTCCTCCGAACCGAGCACGTCACGCTGCCAGAGCGCGTAGTCGGCGTACTGGACCGGCAGCCGCGTCCACTGTGGAGCTTCGCCGGTCAGCCTGGCCGTGTACGCCGTCGTCAGGTCCGCCGCGAGGGGGCCGGCGGACCAGGCGTCGCCGGCGATGTGGTGCAGGACCACGACGAGGGTGTGCCGGTCCGGTCCGGTGAACAGCGACGCCCGGATCGGCAGGTCGGTCGCCAGGTCGAACGGGCGGGCGGCGGCCGCGGCGATCGCGTCCGGCGTGCTGTCCGCGACCTCGAGGCGCCATTCGGCGTCGTCGAGGATCCGCTGGAACGGCAGGTTGCCCTCGGCGGGGAAGACGGTGCGGAGCACCTCGTGGCGGGCGATGACGTCCCGGAACGCCGCTTCGAGCGCGGCGGCGTCCACGGTGCCGGTGAGCTCCAGCACGATCGGGATGGTGTAGGTGGCGGCGGGGCCTTCGAGCTGGTCGATGAACCAGAGGCGCTGCTGCGCGTAGGACAGCGGCGGCCGCTGCGGGCGGGGCTGCGGCCCGAGCGCGGACCTGGCCGTGCCGGCGCCGGACAGGCGGGCGGCGAGCAGGGCGACGGTCGGGTGGTCGAAGAGGTCCCGCAGCGGCAGTTCGACGCCGAGGAGGGTGCGGATGCGGCTGACGAGGCGGACGGCGAGCAGGGAGTGGCCGCCGAGGGCGAAGAAGTCGTCGTCGACACCGACCGCGTCCAGGTCGAGCACCTGCGCGAACGCGG
>NZ_JBFAJA010000247.1:0-1053 GCF_040654975.1 Dactylosporangium sp. NPDC050588
GCCAAGGGCGTCGCCGGCCTGGTCACATTCGAGCGCGCCTATCTCGATCAGGTCCGCCTCGACCGGCTGATCGGGCGCGCCGATGTGGTGCTGCTACCGTACGACTCCCCGGACCAGGCCACTTCGGGCGTGCTCGTCGAGGCGCTGGCGGCGCACAACCCGTCATCGCCACCGCCTTCCCCCATGCGCAGGAGCTGCTCGGCGACGGCGCCGGACTCCTCGTGCCGCACCAGGACGCTTCGGCGATCGGCGTCGCGCTCAAGCGCGTGCTCACGGAGCCCGACCTGGTCGCCGACATGCACGACAGGGCCAAACAGATCGCGCAGGGAACTCAATGGAGCGTCGTCGTTGAGCGCTACCGCAAGCTCGCGGCGACACTGTTGAGCCGCGCGCCGGTTCCGCTGTGACCGGCCGATACCTGGCGTCGCCGAACGAGCACCTGCTGCGGCTCGGCGATGACACCGGGCTGCCGGAGCCGCTGCCGGTGTACGCCAACACACGCGTCCCGCACGCAGGCCCTGCAATACCTGCACCGGCCCGCGCAGAACACGCGGCCCGCTGATCCGATCGGCAACTACCATCGCGACGGCGACCGGTCAGGGATGCCACCGGTCCGCTCACCTAACCCCGGCAGCCGGTCGATGCGCCATCGTAACTGGATCATCAGTCGGGTCGGACAGTCCTGCCAACCCGCTGCCGCCCGATGTCTGATCGGCTTGTCGGCGTACTGCGCGACGTGGTGCCACACGAACGGGGTCACTCGTCCAGGACGTCGGGGTAGATCGACGAGCACGTCGAAGACCTGACCGCGCGGGTGACCGCCCGGTACACCGCCAAGTTCCGTTGCGAGGAAGGCGTGAGTTACCACAACGAGCGTTGTGGCGGGAAACGTCCGGGGTACTGGCGCCGGATCCCGGCCGGTCAGTCTCCGGTGAGGTCGGGCAGGCTGGTCGCGTCAGTGACCAGGTGAAGGGCGACGTCGCTGAGCCGCCGGTTGGTCCGCCGGGCGTGGGTCCGGATCAGCTCGAACGCGGCGTCGACGGAGATGTGGTG
>NZ_JBFAJA010000248.1:0-1052 GCF_040654975.1 Dactylosporangium sp. NPDC050588
GAGCCGGCGGCCTTGGGAGGAAGCGGCTGAGCGCTGTCGCCCGCACCGGACAGAGGCGCACTCATCTCGGCATGAGTGCGCACCCGATCATGAGGCTGCCGATGCCGCCGCCTCGGAGCAGCCACCTCGTCTGTTCCAGCCGAAAGATGCGTCACCCGAGGCTCCGTAGCCGCCTGGCGCGTCACCCCGCTCCAACCAGCAGTGCGGTGCAATATGGGCTCCTGCGCGTGCATGAGTGATGCGAGGTGATCGGTCTTGACGCGGTCGTCGAAGGGCGGGGCGAGCAACGCAGGCGGCGTCGGCCACGAGGGACGATGCCTAGCCTGGGCTGCTGCACATCTGCTTGCAGAACAGCGCCTGCCGTCTTGGGTGTCGGGCCGTCGCGTGGCAGGCGTGGGAGGTCAGACCGGGCGACCCGTTGATGATGTCGGCGTCGTGACGGACGACGCCGGCTGGGTGATGATTCAGGCCAAACAAGGTCTGAGTCTGGGCACTTCGCCAACCAGCGCTCTGGCAGATGCCTTACGACAGTTGGTCGACGTCCTCGCGACCGGTGTTCCTGATCGTCCGCCGCATCAGGACGTACTGCGTCCGATTGACGTATCCAGAGACCGAATTCTGGTTCTGGCCGACGATAGAGCGCCCAAAACGGTACGACAGGCTCTGGCCGACGTGACACACCGGCTGGCCGGCTGGCCTGAAGCGGTGCCGCTGGATGAAGCGGCCACCAATACCGATGAGCGAGACGCTCTGGCCGCCCTCCGTTCTCACCTAAAGCAGCTGTGGCGTGAACGCAACGGCACGGAACTTGATGACGCAATGCTTCGTCGCCTGGTTCGCCCACTGCGAGTCCGCGCCATGCACCTGCGGGAAGGCGGCGCAGATCACCAGGCGGCCCGTCTCATGCTCGTCGGTCTCCTCGTCGATCAGGACGAAGCTGGCAATCTGTGGACCGCGCTAGGGCGCGTTTCATAACGGGTCAGAGCCACTCGCCGATGATGGTGATGGTGAGGACTGCCTGCCAGCGGACGGCGAGTTTGTCGTACCGAGTG